>CAYXUH010000001.1:0-24273 GCA_964468685.1 uncultured Syntrophaceae bacterium
ATTCCGGCTTTCGCCGGAATGACGGCTTTGACGTATATTGTTGCCGGAGTAATATTTGTTTTCTATCTAAATTAATTGAATGTGTCAAATTCATTGTGGTTATAAATCTTTATTGATTATAACCAACCCTTGTGATATTTTTCTTTCATGATCCACGGCAGATTCAAAAACATTACCCTGCAGCAGATGGAGGCGCTGGTCAGGCTGGTCCAAGAGCGGACCTTCAGCCTGGCAGCCAAGAAGATGTACCTGACACAGCCATCTCTGACAAAGCATATAAAAAATCTGGAGGAGTTGATTGGCGCGACGGTGGTTACCCGAAAGAACACGGGGATATCCCTGACACCGGAGGGGAAGATCCTCTACGATTACGCCCGACGCGTATTCAAACTGATGGATGAGGCGCAGGAAAAGATCGCGAGGGTGAAGGAAGATGAGTCCGGCAGTATATTTATCAGCGCCAGCACCATCCCTTCAACCTATATCCTTCCGCATCTCCTGAACACGTTTAACAGAGAATATCCCGACATCCGCTGTTATGTCCAGATGAATGACAGTGACGCGACTCTGGACATGATCCTCGATAATCAGGCCGAGATAGGGTTTATCGGCAGGCCCGTATCCAACAGGAAGATCCATGCCGACGCAGTCTGGAAAGACCGCCTGGTCCTTGCCATGCCGAAAGAACACGCATGGAGCAAGAAGGAGTCGGTGACGATAGATGAGCTGTCCCGGGAACCGTTTATCATCAGAGAGAAGGGCTCCGCCACTCGATCAATCTTTGAGGAGTACCTTCAAAAGAATACGGGCAGGGGCCTGTCACGGTTCAACGTCATATGTGAACTGGGCAGTTCCGAGGCGGTCAAGGAGGCCATCGTGGCTGGCCTGGGGGTCTCGATCCTCTCCGTTCATGCCGTGGGACGAGAACTGGCAGGGGGTCTTCTTGTTGAACGACCGGTTGAAAACTGTATCATTGAAAGGAATTTCTATTTGATCTATAAGAAGCAGCTGAGCCTGATGCGCCACCATGCAGTATTTCTGGATTCCGTAAGAAAATCGAAACCGGACTATTCCTGTTGATACTGCAGCTGATTACACCGCAAGACGTTACGAGACGAGGTAGATAACCCGACAATCATGGAACCAATACGTTACTACAGCACAAACAGAAACCTGGACGACAAAGGGGGAATCACCCCGTTCAAAGAACGTGTCTCCTTCAGGGACGCCCTCCTCCAAGGTCAGGCCCCGGATGAAGGGCTGTATGTACCCGACCGTATACCGCATATATCCCATGAGGAGATCATGTCGCTAAAAGGCAAGCCCTATCCCGAAGCGGCGATGCTGATCGCCGGAACCTTTCTGGCAGACGAGATCGATGTGGGCACCCTTCGAACGATCATAGAAAATTCGTATCCCTTTACCGTTCCTCTGGAGAACATGGTCGACCGGAAATATATCATGCGCCTTGACCAGGGACCGACGGCATCCTTCAAAGACTTTGCCGCGCGGATGATGGCCCGCCTGATGGGACATTTTCGGGGCAAAGACACACGGCTGAATGTGCTGGTCGCAACCTCGGGGGATACAGGTAGCGCGGTCGGTGAGGCCTTCAAGGGAATCGAGGGAATTGATGTGACTATCCTCTATCCGCGGGGAGAGGTGAGCGGACGGCAGAAGAAACAGCTCGACACCATCGGCGGCAACGTTAGGGCGATCTGTGTCGACGGAAAATTTGATGACTGTCAAAATCTGGTGAAGGAGGCATTCGCCGATCCCTCGCTTGCTTATCTGTGCTTCACCTCGGCGAATTCCATAAACTTCGGCAGGATACTCCCGCAAATGGTCTACTACTTCTACGCCTATGCCCAACTCTGCCGGGATTCTGAAGGTATCGTCGTCTCGGTTCCCTCGGGAAATTTCGGCAACGCCTTGGGCTGCGAATACGCGAGGCGCATGGGTCTCCCGGTAGAAAAACTGGTCATGCCGACCAACGAAAATGACGAGTTTCCTCAATTTCTCGAAAAGGGCGTATATGAAAAGGTATCCCCATCGCTGGCATGTCTCTCAAACGCCATGAATGTCGGACATCCCAGCAATCTCGCCCGCTTTTTCGAACTGTATGGCGGCACCGTGGACAGGACGGGAATGGTCCACCGAAACCCTGATATCGAGGCGATGCGAAACAATATCTTCTCCTTGAGCATATCCGACGAAGAAACAAAAAGGTGTATCAGGAAAACGTATGAGAGATATGGTATCGTCTTGGAACCCCACGGTGCGGTGGGGTGGCGGGGGCTTGAGACCTATCTCGAATGCTACGGTGATTTCCCCCTCTGCGTCTCGCTTGAGACGGCACATCCGGCAAAATTTCCGGACGAGATTGTAAATCTCCTCGGCATCGCTCCCGAGGTGCCTGACAGCATGAGAGGAATTGACGGCAGAAAAGGCGAATCGGTACAACTGTCCGCGAATTATACCGTATTCAAAGAGTATCTCCAGGATAATCTGAAGTCGAAGGTGTAGAGTCCGCGGTTTCCAAACCCGGCGCGGCGAGCCGCAAAACCGCTACGTATTGAACCGCAAATACAAAAAAGAGGTCAGCATCATTGCAAGACACTATAAATGATCTATCAAAACGCGACGAGCTCTACCGGATAATAGCCGAAACGGTGAAGGATGCGATCACCGTGTGGGGTATGAACCTTACTCTCATCTATGCGAGTCCGCCCATCGAGAACCTCTTAAGCTACACCGAAGACGAATTGAAGGATATCGTCAACAATGCCGGCACATCCGGTTTGAAACGTATCATAGCGATCGAATCCATTGACACCTTTACCGAAGAAACGAACAAACGGATAAAGGAATGTTCGACACTGAGTGAATCCGAACGGAACGCACCCGTGGAATTGGAATTTATCAAAAAGGACGGCTCGACGGTATGGACGGAGACCATGAACAACCCCCTGATAAACGACGGCGGCGAACACATAGGGTTTCTCTCCATAACCAGAGATACCAGCAAACGAAAGCATACCCTGGAGATACTGCAGAGAAGTGAAGAGCGGTATCGAAACATACTCGAAAGCATCGAGGAGAGCTATTTCGAGCTTGATCCCGCCGGAAATTTTGTATTCTTCAATGACGCCCTGTGCAGGATGACCGGGTACTCACCGAAAGAATTAATGGGAATGAACAACAGAGAGTACACCAGTCCGGAAACATCGAAAAAGCTCTACAAGACCTTCCAAAAGATATACGCTACGGGAATCCCGGAAAAGATGTATAATTACGAAGTGATACAAAAAAATGAAGAGATCCGGATCAACAATATGTCCGCCTCTCTGATGGTGGATTCATCGGGCAGTCCTATCGGGTTCCGAGGGGTTGCACGCGACGTCACGGAGGACAGGAACAGAGAACGGGAACTGAAAGAAAGCTCCGACAACTTGCAGCATATGCTGGAAGAAACCGTACGAACGCTGGCATTCACCGTCGAGGTCCGGGATCCCTACACAGCAGGCCATCAACGGCGCGTGGCACAGCTTGCCGATGCCATCTCCCAAAAGATGAGCCTCCCCCTGGAGAAGGCGATGGGGGTAAAAATGGCGGCACTGATACACGATGTCGGTAAGATCCAGATCCCCGGAGAGATCCTGAACAAACCGGGTCCGCTCAATTCAAACGAGATGGATCTGGTCAGGACCCATTCAACGGTGGGGAGTAATATATTAAAGGAGATACAATTTCCCTGGCCGATATCGGATATCGTCCTTCAACACCACGGAAGGCTGGATGGCTCAGGATATCCTCCGGGTATCAGTGAGGCAGAAATGTCTACCGAGGCGAAGATTATCGCCGTGGCGGACGTGGTCGAAGCAATGATGTCTCACCGCCCATACCGGTCGGCGCTGGGGCTGGACAAGGCCATCGAGGAGATCTCAAATAACAAGGGAACTCTGTACGATACCAAGGTAGTGGAGGCCTGTCTGTCGCTTCTTACCAAAGATGGGTTTACGTTCAGCTAACAAACGCTATCTCGTCATAACGTATCGCTGTTCGCCCTTCGGGGCATACCACCTGATGAAGTTATGGCCGATGCCGATGGGAGCGGGTTCTACTCCGCGGAATCGGCTGCTGATAATGGGGAGAGCGTCCGGCACATACAGGAAGGTGTACGGCTGTTCCTCCGCAAGGATCTCCTGGATCCGCCCATAATATCCCTTCCTCTCCTTCTGGTCGAAAGTACTCCTCCCCTTTTCCAGCAGCTCATCTACCTCTTCGTTTTTGAAAGAGATAAAATTCAGCTCGCCGGGCCGTGTCTTGCTCGAATGCCACACATCGTACAGGTCGGGATCGAGGGTAATGGTCCAGCCCAGGATCGTCGCGTCGAATCTCTTCTTGTTGATAAACTCATTGATGAAGGCGGCCCATTCAATAACCCTGATCTTCACCGTTATCCCGATATCGGCAAGCCTCCGCTGAATAATCTCAGCACACTTTGCCCTGACCTCATTCCCCTGGTTTGTTATGATCTCAAAGACAAAGGGCCTGCCGCCGTGATCCAGCAGGCCGTCTCCATCGGAATCGTGCCACCCCGCCTGGGCCAGGAGCTCCTTGGCTCTCTGCGGATCGTAGGGATATCTTTTGACATCGGGGTTATACGGCCACGTTCCCGGTTTGAAGGGCCCCGAGGTCTCCTCCCCCAGACCGAGCAGAACACCTTCAACGATCTCACTCTTGTTTATCGCGTAACTGATGGCCTGCCTGACCCGCCGATCCCGGAAGAGGGGGTTTTCCAGATTATAGCCAAGGTAGGTGTAGGAGAATGACAGATATCGGTACTTATTAAAATTCTTGCGGAATAGGTTGTTTTCTGTCTGCCGGGTGTACTGAAGCGGCGTCAGACCCATCCGGTCTATTCCCTGTGCGCGAAGTTCCAGAAACATGGTGGCCATGTCGGGGATAATCCGCATAATGTATCCGCCGATATAGGGTTCTCCCTCAAAATAATCCGGATTGGAAACAAGAACTATCTTCTGGCCGGTCTTCCATTCCTTGAACATGTACGGCCCCGTGCCTATGGGATGACGCGAGAGGGGTGTTTGGGTAATATCCTTCCCTTCCAGCAGATGCCGGGGAAGCACGGAGGCACCCCAACTCGTAAGGGCAGGGGCAAAGGGCTCTTTGTAGGTAACGCGGAAGGTATAGGGATCTATGACCTGCGCATCCTGTACCCGGAGAAAGTCTCCCGCATATGCGGTAGGGGTCTTGGGATCTATGGTAAGCCCATACGTAAACAGGACATCATCCGCGGTAAAGGGATGTCCGTCGTGCCATCTGACCCCCTTTCTCAGGTGGAAGGTAATTTCCAGACCATCATCGGAGATATTCCACGACTTGGCCAGGTCGCCCACAACCTTCATATCTTTGTCATATTTTACAAGACCGTTAAAGACCAGGGATGCGATGCTGTGAGAGGTACTGTCCGAAGAGAGAATTGAAATCAGGTTGGAGGCATCCCCTATAGAGCCCTCAACCATGATGTCCCCATAGGCGGCTCCCGCAGGCAATTCTTTCACACCGGAATCACCTTCCGGTTTATCGCTCCCGCAGGCGAACAATGAAATCAAACCGATTATGATCAGGATCGGCACCAGGCGGTTTACAGGTATCATGACAGGGTTGTGATTCATATCTACTCACGTCAGGTGAAGGATGACGGCGACCGGCCCGCCGCATATCGGGCATTCATGTCCCCCGTTTTTTTATTCTGTAACACAATGGACCCCCTGTCAAGGAATGAGTGTCCGTTGACTCACTAATGGGAATAGAGTTACATTTTCCGAGAACAAGAGGTGTAACAGTGCCCAAGCACGGCGGCATTAAGCGGACCGTGGGGTCGATATTGTTCTTGATAATACAACGATGTATGATATGTTCCATGACAGCTGATATGGTACGTGAGGTGATGCTCGCATGAAAAAGCAGATTCTTGTGGTGGAGAATGAACGTCTTATCGCCACAGATATCCAGCACAGGTTGCATGGCATGGGGTATGAGGTTGCCGCCTTTGCATTTTCCGGGGAGGAGGCCGTCAAAAAGGCTGTGGAGCTGTGCCCTGATCTGGTATTGATGGATATAATACTGGGCCCGGGCATAAACGGCATAGAAACCGCACGCCTGATTCATGCCAGCTGTACCATACCGATAGTATATGTCTCTTCCAATGTCTCCGAAGGCACAATGGAAGAGATAAAGTCAACAAATCCCTTTGGTTTTGTCATCAAGCCCTTTGAAGACAGGGAACTTCGCATTACCATAGAAATGGCCCTCTACCGGCACCAGATGGAGGAGGAGCTCCGCAAGAGTGAGGAGAGGTACCGAGCCCTCTTCGAGAACAACCCCATCGAGACGGTCATCGTGGATAAGGGGGCCGTCATAACGGGATATAATCAGGAAAAGGTAAAATCGGGAAACAGGCTCCCCCGTCCCGGCGACGTCCTGTACAGGGATTATGCGGGTAAATATAAACATGATATGTACGCCGAGCTTATGGAATGCATCGAATCGGGGGTATCAAAAGAGTTCCCCAATGCGCATTACGGTCACAAATTCCTCTACATAAGGATATCCCCCTTCCCCGAAGGGGCTATTATCACTTCAATAGATGTGACTGAGAACAAGAGGCTGGAAGAGAGGCTTTCCCACCTGGCCACCCATGACCCGCTCACCGGACTCCCCAACCGGGCACTCTTTAATGACCGACTTTCTCTTGAGCTGGTTCGAGCACAGCGAAGCGGCAAGAAGCTGGCCGTCATGCTCCTTGACCTGGACAACTTCAAGGAGATCAACGATTCGTGGGGGCATACCGTGGGGGACGAAGTACTGAAGATCATCGGAAGGCGTCTTCCCGATTTTCTGCGCAGGAGCGACTCAATCGCGAGGATGGGGGGGGATGAATTCCTGATACTGCTGCCGGAGATAGAGAAGGCCGAAGACGCGCGCAGGATCGGTCTGAAGGTGCTGAGCGCCTTCAAGGAACCTCTTATTGTAGATACAAAAGAACTCTCTACAACAACCAGTATCGGCTTTGCCATCTATCCCGATGATGGTGACGAGACCGACATCCTGTTGAAGAACGCCGATATAGCCATGTACAGTGTCAAAGAAGGGGGGCGCAACGGGTGCAGGCGATACGATCCACGCATGCAGGACTCCCTGAATGGAGAAGGTTCGAAGGTCACAGGGCCGGAAGAGATGAATCGCGCCGGCCGGAAATGAAGGCCCCGAATTTGAAAAAGAGGGTGTCGCATTCCACCGAACTCTGGTTATTTCATTGACAACCCATTGATTTTATAATAGAATGCTGAGTGATACCGAATATATGACAATTATGTTATATTAATTGTGGAGAATGGAGGTAGGGTGATAGTGAAAAAAACAAAATTGTTGAGAAGCCTGATACTCTTTCTTATCCTTTCCTCTGTATTCCTGAGCATGAGCTGTTCTTTGTTCGAAAACGACGAGGAGAAGGCTGAGAAGTATTACCAGTCAGGGCTGAAAGCCATAGAGGGGGGCGAAAGCGACGCCGCTATGATCTATTTTAGGAATGCGGTGCAGAAAGCTCCCTACCATGCACGAGCCCACTACCAGCTCGGCTCTCTCTACATCGGATCGAACCAGCCGCATCTGGCGGAAGGCGAGCTGAAGCAGGCCATCAAGTTTAACCCCGACCTGAACGAGGCAAAAAGAACTCTGGCCCTCCTGTACTTCCGAAGTCGCGCCTATTCCCTGGCAATTCCACTCTACAATGAATTGATAGCGAGCGCAGGAGCGGACCTCGAAACCCTCCTCCTCCTGGGGACCGCGCTGATGAACACCGGGAACCTGGTCGATGCGAGAGAGGTGCTGTCGGAGGCGGTAGCGACCTATCCCGACAATCCCAGCGCTAAAATAAATATGGCCCGTGTCCTCCTCCTGGAAAGGCAACCGGGGGAAGCACGAAAGATGATGGAGGCGGCGGCTGAGATCGACCCTAAAAATATATCACCCCGACTGTCCCTCGCCCAGTTTTACGAGGGGACACGGATGCGTGATCTGGCAGAGACCACCCTTCTTAACATCAAACGTGATTTTCCGGAAAAACCGATTCCTTACCTGGCCCTCGCGCGCTTTTATCTGCGCGGAAATCAATTGAATGCCTCAGAGGCATCGCTGATGGAGGCCATAGAGAAAGGACTGAAAATCCCCGCATTGTTTCAGGCCCTGGCCATTGTTCAGCACAGACAGAAAAACCATACGGCCGCCATCCAGAGCTTTAAAGATGCCATAGCAATATCCCCTGAGGATCAGAAAAGCGCAATCCTTCTGGCAGATTACTACGTCGTTTTGAAACAGTATCCCCAGGCCATAGAAGTCTACGAAAAAATCATCGAGAAATGGCCGAAACTGCTGCCGGTGAAATCCAAAATTGCCGAACTCCTCCTGGCCGAAAGGAGCGATGATAAGGCCCTGAAACATATTGAAGAGATACTGAAAGAAAAGCCGGAATACGCCAAAGGCCATATCCTCCGTGGAATCTTATTCAAAAAGGAGGGTAAGGTCTCCGAGGCCCGGGAAGAGTTTTCCACGGCCCGCGTTCTGGACCCCAAATCGGCAGAGGGACACTACTATTACGGTCTGACTTTCCTCGATAATCAGCAGTATGACATCTCTCTGTCGGAGGTCCTACAGGCCCTTGAAAAGGATCCCACCTCTCTGAGAATGCGCCTTACACTCTCTTACATCTACTTAAAGACAGGGAAATCGTCATTAGCACTGGAAGAACTTGGCAAGATCTTAAAGACACAGCCTGAAAATCACCAGGCCATGCTCCTCCGGGCGGTAGCCTATCTGCAATCCGGTCAGTATGAAAATGCCATATCCGACTACCGGTCTATCCTGAAGAAAAACCCCGATCTGCCGCTTATCCAATTTCAGCTGGCAGGGGCTTACCGTATCCAGGGGAAACTGGACGAGGCGCTGAAGGGTTTTGGCGAAGTCCTCGAGACCCATCCCAACCCCGTGATGCCCCTTCGTGAAATGGCAAAAATCTATGTTACGAAGAAACAATACGGGGAGGCCATAGAACTCTGTGATCAGTATCTCAAAAACCACCCAAAGGACCTTCAGGTATCCCTGATAAAGGCCACGGTTTTCGCAACCCAGAAGAAATATGAAACGGCCAAAGGGGTCCTATCGGATCTGATTGCCGAGAATCCTAAATCCGACCTTCCCCTGATGATGATGGCCACGGTATCCATGGCTCAGCAGGATCATGATACCGCACTCGAAATGTATAAGAGGGTCATAGCACTGAACCCACAGAATTTTCCGGCCTACATGAGAATGGCCTATCTTTATCGAAATAGAGGGGATATCGCCAAGGCAATCGACTCCTATGAAAATCTTCTCAGGGTTAATGAATCGTACGGCCCGGCAGCGAATGACCTGGCTTATCTGTATGCCGACATGAACCAGAACCTGGAACGAGCCCTGACACTGGCCCTGAAAGCCAAAGAGCTCATACCCAAGAACGCAGATGTAGTCGATACACTGGGGTGGGTCTATCTCAAAAGTGGTTCTGAACTTATGGCCAAGAATCAGTTTCTTGAGGCCATCGAACTCGCCCCCAAGCACCCCGTATTCCATTACCATCTTGGATTGGCTTACTATCGTGAAGAGAATTTTTCAGAGGCCCGGGAGTCATTTAGGGAGGCCATCAAGCTGGGCCTTGGAGAGAAAGAGTCGGCCGAGGTAACGAGGATAATTGAGGGGATGGA
Organism: uncultured Syntrophaceae bacterium; assembly: GCA_964468685.1. Taxonomy (GTDB): domain Bacteria; phylum Desulfobacterota; class Syntrophia; order Syntrophales; family UBA2210; genus UBA6078. The sequence continues at coordinate 9,828 of CAYXUH010000001.1, forward strand.
GAAGAAGGGTTAAGACCAAAGGCGTTCACCATGGCATCACAAACGGATTGAACTACCTGTAATAAAAGATTGTTTTGTCTTACGGTAACCGGGAAGAGATTGGATCTCTTCCGGAACAGGATACCAGTACATGTGAGCAGACTTTTTATCGCGGAAACAGACAGGGACTGGGAGGAGTTTCTCCTTGACGCCCTTGGCACATCTCACGAAATACACTTCTGGACCGCCGGGAAGGATATCTTTAACGAATTAAAATTACATCACTGCGATGTAATTATCCTTGATCTGCAGATACAGGAGACGGATCCCTTCGATCTGCTCCGCTGGATCAAGACAACACTGCCCCATGCACCCGTGATTATAACAAGCCCGACGGAAAAGGCCTCGCTTGTGGTACGGACGATCAAAGAAGGGGCCTTTGATTTCATCACGAAGCCATTTTCAGCGGTCAAGATACAGCACATCGTTGGACAGGCGCTTGAAAAAGCGAGCCTCAAAAATGAGATCGATTACCTGCGGCATGAGCAGGATGTCATCTATGATTTCGACAGAATCATCGCATTCAGCCCAATCATGAAAGAGATCATCAAGACCCTCAAGAAGTTCGCGAAGACGGATTCGACCATCCTGATGACGGGTGACACGGGCACGGGAAAAAGTTTTCTGGCGGGAACGATCCATTTTAACAGCCACAGGCAAAGCAGACCCTTCGTGACCATCAACTGCGCGAATATTCCGGAGACCCTCCTTGAGAGCGAGCTATTCGGCCATGAGAAGGGGGCCTTCACCGGCGCGGACAAGTTGCGGATTGGAAGATTCGAGCAGGCACGCGGGGGCACCCTGTTTCTTGACGAAATCGGTGAGATCAGCATGTCTCTCCAGGCCAAGTTGCTCAGGGTCCTGGATGAAAAGTCCTTTGAACGGGTGGGGGGAAACCAGACTATTCGGTCCGATGTTCGTGTTATTGCCGCCACGAACAGGAACCTCGAGCAGCAGATGGTCGAAGGCAACTTCAGGGAAGACCTCTATTACAGGATCAACATCCTGTCGGTAAAGCTCCCCCCCCTTCGTGAACGGAAAGAGTGTATCGGTCCCCTGGCATCGTTGCTTCTTGAAAAAGCATGTACCACATTGAAGAAAAAAATTGCCGCATTTTCTCCCTCAAGCATTGAGTGGATTAAGGCATATGACTGGCCGGGGAATATCCGACAGCTTGCCAACACCATCGAAAGGGCGGTAATCCTGGAAGAGGGTCCGATAATCCACAAAGAAAACGTTTTCATGTCGGAGGTGGGCAGGGCACCACAGGCCCCGTCAGCCGGTGACTCTCCGAGACCTTTGGAAACAGGAGAAACGAAGCTCATCCTGGAAACGCTGCAAAAGACCTTATGGATTCAAAAAGATGCGGCGAGGCTGCTCGGGATCAGTCCCCGCGCTCTGAATTATAAAATCAAAAAATTTGGGATTACCCACCCCGGCTGGCTGAAAAACAGGTAATTCCTCTCTGATCTCCCGAATGGGGACAAGCCACCCTGGATATGCCCGTCCCCTCTCACGACCGGTCTTTAACGCTTCCTCAGCCCCCTCTTACCCCCCACTCCTGCAAGGCCGACCAGACCGAAGCCGAGGAGGAGCATGGTGGAAGGTTCGGGCACGGGGGGTGAACCGGTAGCGGTATCGGGTACCAATGCCCATCCGCCTGCGTTACCGTTGCCAATCGCCGCAAAGGGGTCACTCCCAAACTGCGTGTTATACGCGAAGAGGTTCGTCTTAACGCCATCTATTTTTTCGACGCCGCTCTTTGCGTAAAAGTCACCCCACATGGGACGTCTATCCGTTACAATGGTAATGGACGTGGATGTGGTATCAACATCAAGATCCCATTTCAAACCAAAGATCGAACCGGGGATACCAGGATTGCTATTGCCATTGCTGCTGCTATACGTACCAAGCTCATACTCTTCGGTCGTTCCCTCATAGATATTGCTGTCGTCAAAGGTGCTCGACACCTCGAAGATCATATGACTGATATCCTTGGCTGGCACCATAAAGGTGTAATCGTAGGTCCAGAGATCACTACTGTCGACACTGACATCCCAGTTCAGGGTCGCGGTGCTCCAGCTCCCTGTCCCGGACAAGGTGGCGGGTCCCTCAAGGCTTCCCGTGTATGTTGCCCAGCTGTTGGTGGCGACAAGCAATGATACAATGATTCCAATAAGTAATTTCTTCATGTTCCCTTTCGTTCTCCCTCTCGCATGAGTCCGGTGGCATCAGGTTGTTTTACAAACGTACCCACCTTGGGAAAGGGCAAGAAGCAGGCCATGGGAGAACAGGGTGAGGCATCCACAGAGAGACCACGGCAAAGCGCATGCAAAGTGATACAAACGTTTAGTTGTTTTAACTTGTTAAAGGCCACATGAGACATTCGGGATGGCGGAGAAAGCCCCCCTGCAGACCGCAAAAAATGGGAACCCTCCCCCCAAAATAGAGTCAGATTACGTGAAATTATGTAATTTGAATTACAATTACGTAATAAGGAGATCGATCACAACCCCGGGGATTCCAATCGCCTTCACGGCAGATCTGCCTTAAAAACAACGGCAAAAATGATCAATTGACTGGTGTAGGTCCGTGTGATAGGCAACTCTGGTAGAAAGGACCCGGGGAGAGATTATGATTATAGGGATTGATGTTGGAGGAACACACACCGATGCTGTTCTGTTGGACACACTCCGGATCAAAAAGAAGGCAAAGGTCGTAACGAACCCGGAAAATCTGATAGAGTCGCTCACCGCGGTCACAGAGAAGATCTTCAGCGGCGAGGACCCCGGCGACATCGAGAGAATCGTCCTCAGCACCACCATATCAACCAACGCCATTGTCCAGGGCAAGACCGACCGGGTCGGAATGATCCTGGCCGGTGGTCCCGGTCTTCCTCCCGAGATGCTCAGGATCGGCGAAGATACCCACGTTATATCCGGCTATGTCAATCACCGGGGGATCAGAGTCACCGGAACGGACAGCGGCGAGGTCACCCGCATCGCGGATATCTTTGAAAGGGAGAATATCGGGCATGTGGGGGTGGTCGGGAAATTTTCGACGCGCAATCCCGGCCTCGAAACAGAGATAGGAGACACCATTAACGGCAGATTCAGGCACATATCCTTCGGCCATCTCATGTCGGGGAACTTGAATTTTCCGAGACGGATAGCGACGACCTATCTCAACGCTTCGATATGGGACACATACAGCGTCTTCGTCAACACTGTTATGGAGTACGTAGGCCGCATGCGAATAACCGCTCCTGTTTACATACTGAAAGCGGACGGCGGTACCTCCATGATCAGTCAGTCCGTCGGATATCCCGTCGGATCGATCCTCTCCGGCCCCGCCGCCAGCATCATGGGCATCCTGAGCCTGAAAGACAGCCGTGAGGATGCTATCTCCCTCGATATAGGCGGAACAACCACGGACATAGCCATCTTCGCCGACGGAGTCCCGCTCCTTGAGCCCTTGGGCGTGACCATAGGGGGCCATAAGACGCTCATCAGGGGACTGTTGACCCGCTCCATCGGGGTCGGAGGCGACAGCAGGGTCACATATGAAGACGGACAGATCACCATCGGCCCCGAGCGGGACGGACCGGCCGTGGCCTTCGGAGGCCCATCCCCCACGCCGACTGACTCCATGATAGCCCTCGGCCTTACGGATATCGGTGACAGGGGAAAGGCCATCAAGGCTATCCAGGAGATAGCCGATCGCGCAAACCATCCCCTTGATGAAATGGCGCAGGAGATATTCGACCTCACCTGCCGCACGATACTCTCCGCGGTCCGGGAGATGATCAGTGAGATCAACAACAAACCGGTCTATACCGTTCATGAAATCTTCGAAGGGAAGAGAATCTCCCCCACGGTGGTCTATATCGTCGGCGGACCGGCCGGACCGATGGCACCGTATATAGAAAAGATGCTGGGGATCTCTTCATGTGTACCGGAACACGCCGAGGTCGCCAACGCGATCGGCGCCGCCCTGGCTCGGACTACAACCGAGGTGACCCTCCTGGCCGACACGGAAAAGGGAGAAGTAACCATCGCGGAGGAGGGCATACAGGCCCCGATTCCTCGGGGATTCACCCATCAGGACGCGATGGATATGTGCGAAGGGACCCTGCGTAAAAGGGCGCTGAGGATGGGGGCGCAGGAAGGCGACCTCGACATGGAGATCATCGAAGACCAGACCTTCAACATGGTCAGGGGAATGGGGTCCACGGCCGGCAAGAACATACGGATCAAGGCCCAGGTAAAACCGGGTTTGATTGCGGGTTTCAGACAGGAGGTGTCCGATGTCAAACAGTAGGAAAAGGACCGGCCTGATATTCTTTCCCGCCTTTGACTGGGCGATATCGCCGACCCATCCCGAGAGGGAGGAACGGCTTCTCTACACCCAGGACCAGGTATTCGAAGAGGGTCTCCTCGATCTGGACAATATTACAGAATTCAAGCCTGGGCTTGCCACCGCCGAGGATATAGATCGAATTCATATCTGTGTCCCGGACGCCCATAGCGTCATTACCCAGTCCCACCTGATATCGGCGGGGGGGGCCATAACAGCCGCCGAAAAAGTAATGCAGAAAGAGGTCGACAACGCCTTCGCGCTGGTGCGCCCCCCCGGACACCACGCCATGCGGATCGTCCATGGCGCCAGGGGATTCTGCAACATAAACATCGAGGCGATCATGGTCGAATACATACGCCACACATACGGCCACAAGAGGATCGCCATAGTCGATACCGACTGCCACCATGGCGACGGATCTCAGGATATATTCTGGCATGATCCTGACACCCTGTTTATATCGATACATCAGGACGGGAAGACGCTCTATCCCGGCTCCGGTTTCACCGATGAATTCGGGGGGCCAAACGCCCTGGGATACACAATCAACGTTCCGCTCCCCCCCAACACCTCGGATGAGGGTTTTCTCTTTGCCCTGGACAACCTGATCCTCCCCATACTGGACGAATTCAAACCGGATCTGATCATCAATTCGGCTGGGCAAGATAACCACTACAGCGATCCGATCACCAACATGTCTTTTTCCGCGCAGGGATACGCCCTCCTGAATGACAGGCTGTCCCCCGATATCGCCGTTCTTGAGGGAGGATACTCCATAGAAAGCGCGCTGCCCTACGTCAATGTGGGGATCATACTCGCCATGGCCGGGATCGATTACAGCCACGTCACCGAACCCGATTATAACCCCGAAACCATCAGGCAGAGCCAGCAGACGAGCCGCTATATCGAGCAGAAGGTTGCGGCCATCTACGACCTGTGGAAGGGTCGCGCGTCCCGGAGGGCTGACCTGGTAAAGGGCCGAGACCACCTGCACCGCAGCCGGGACATATTCTACGACACCGATATGATAAGCGAACACCAGGAGGAGACCGTCCGCATATGCGACGAATGCGGGGGTCTGATCACCATCGCCTCCGATGCAAGTCCCGGGAGCCGAATCTTCGCGGTCATCGTACCGGGACGGGGCTGCCCCGCGTGCAGAAAAGAGGGGGAGGAGATCTTCGAAAGGACCGTCAAAGGTCCCTATCAGTATATATACTTTCAGGACAGGGACAGGGATATATTCCTGGTGAAATAAGGAGAGGCATTGTGGAGAAAACGATCGACGACAGGACCCGCGAGATGGCTCAAAAGCTCTTCAGTGAGGGGGTTAAGATGGATCCCCCCTATCGGATGTGGAGGGAATTCGACCGGGAACTCGCCAACGATTTTTCACGCTTTATAACGGGGAACCTCTATTCGCGGACCATCCTTACTCTTCCGGAGAGGCAGATGGCCGCATGTGCCATGCTGGCCGCGCTTCGGGCCACGGATGAACTGAAACTGCACGTCAATGCAGCACTGAACGTCGGCTGTGATCCCAAAAAGCTGACGGAAATATTCTTCCAGCTCGCCACCTACGCAGGAATGCCCACCGTCAACGAAGCCCTCGCGGTCTACCGCGATGCCCTGAAGGAAAGGGGGCAGTGGCCGATTGAAAGACCAGACGGAATATAGCGTCCACAGAATTGTTGAAATCATCGACAGGCTGAGAGCCCCGGACGGGTGCCCCTGGGACCGTCGGCAGGAACGGGCGGATGTCGGACGGTACATGCTGGAAGAGGTGTACGAGGTGATCGACGCGATAGACCAGACCTCCCCGGACGGGCTGAAGGAGGAACTCGGAGATGTCCTCTTCCAGATACTGTTCCTGGTGAAGATGGCGGAGGAGAAGGGAGAATTCACCATCGCCGACGTCGTGAACGGTATATCGGAAAAGATGATCTTTCGTCACCCCCACGTCTTCGAAAGCGCCCGGACCCTCGAGGTAGGAGAGGTTCGGGCCAACTGGGAACGTCTCAAGAACCGGGAACGGGGAAAGGAGGAGAATGAGCCCTCTCCAATCAACGCCGTGCCGCGCTCCATGCCCCCCCTCATGGCGGCACACAAGATAACCGACCGGGCGGCAAGAAAGGGCTTTAACTGGAAGGAGACGGCCAGTGTCTTGGAGAAAATCGAGGAAGAGCTGTCAGAACTCAGGGAGGCCATTGCAGAGGGGAAGCAGGACCACATAGAGGGGGAGATCGGCGATATGTTCCTCTCTCTCGTCAATCTCTGCCGGTTCGTTCAAACGAATCCCGAAGACGCCCTCCGCTCCTCACTGGAAAGGTTCACCGCGAGATTCTCGTTTATCGAGGAGAGCCTGAAAAAGGAGGGCCGCTCTCCGCAGGACGCCACCATGGAAGAGATGGACCTGTTGTGGAATGCGGCAAAGGAGACAGAAAGGGATGGATAGCAAACGATGAAGTTTTTCCTCTGTATCATAGGCATGGTTCTGATCATAGAGGGTCTCCCCTACTTCGCCTTCCCCGAGAAGATCAAGTCGTACTTGATGAAGGTGTATGAAACCCCCGAGGGCACTCTCAGGATCATGGGATTGGTGGCGGTCATCGTCGGCCTGCTCCTCGTGTATCTTGGAAGGAGCTGAGAGCCGTGAAACAAAGATATATAACACTGCGGCACGCCTGCTCGTTATGATACGAGTGGCTACTCATTTAGTCAGCCTGAAGCTGTTTAGATTGAAGGCTGTTAGCTCTTCGTGACCTAAATGCCTTCAGCCTGTCCACCTAAGTAGCTACCAATTCTCTATTGACTTTACAGACCCTTTCTGGTTATTACCCCAACTTCGCCATGAGAACAGAAGACTTTTACTACGACCTCCCGGAGGAATTGATCGCGCAGAAGCCCTGTGAACGGAGAGACCATTCACGGATGATGGTGGTTGACCGGGCCTGCGGGTCTTTCGAATGCCGGCATTTTTATGAACTCCCCGAATTCCTGGGCAGAGACGACTTGCTGGTCATCAACAACTCCCGGGTAATCCCCGCGAAGCTCTCCGGCAAAAAGGACACCGGCGCCACGATCGAACTCCTCCTTCTCGAAGAGAAGGGGGCACCCGCAACATGGGAGGTCCTGTTGAGGCCCGCCAAGCGGGTCGGGGTGGGAACCAGGATATCCTTCAATGGCCGCTCGTGGGCGGAGATTCTGGAAAGAATTTCGGACAAAAAATGGATCGTTCGGTTCCACACTGAGAGCGGATTCGATACCTTTCTTGAGACATTCGGGAGCGCACCCCTCCCCCCCTACATAAAGAGGGGGAAAGGAAAGGCGCAGGACCCGGTGGATCTGCAGAGATATCAGACCATTTACGCGAAGCGCCCCGGATCGGTCGCCGCCCCCACCGCCGGGCTCCACTTTTCCGAAGAGATCCTGGAGGCACTGAAACGGCATAAGATCGACATTGCCGAGGTAACGCTGCACGTTGGATACGGAACCTTTCTCCCCGTCGAGGCCGAGCGAGTGGAGGACCACGAAATGGAGAGTGAGACCTTCGAGATAAGCGAGGTCGCGGCCGAAAAGATCAACAATGCCGGCAGGATCGTGGCTGTGGGAACAACGTCGATACGAACGCTGGAGGCGGTCTCCGATCCGGATGGGAGGGTGCACCCGGGGAAGGGGAAGACTTCCATCTTCATATACCCGGGCTATCATTTCAAGGCAGTGGACCGGGTGCTGACAAATTTTCATCTGCCGGCATCATCCCTCTTCCTCCTCGTCTCCGCCTTCGCGGGGAGAGATCTGATACGCAGGGCCTACGAGGCGGCAATAGAGGAGAGATTCCGGTTCTACAGCTACGGCGACTGTATGCTGATACTGTGAAGACAGGTCCAAGGATTCAAGGGATCGAGAGGTCAAGGAAAATACTAGAAAATTAAAAACAATCACGAAAGAAAATATGAGAACAAAAGACAGACCCCAAAAACAGGAATCCCAGGCTGATGGATTCGGATTCACGCTCCTCCACAAGGACCGTGGGTCGGAGGCGCGACTGGGAAGGATTACAACCCCCCACGGAGAAATCGACACCCCCGTCTTCATGCCGGTAGGAACCCAGGGAACGGTAAAATCGCTCACACCGGAGAGGGTCGCCGACTTGGGAGCACAGATAGTCCTCGGGAACACCTACCACCTTTACCTGAGACCGGGACACGAATTGATCCGAGAACTGGGGGGACTACACACGTTCATGAACTGGCACCGCCCCATCCTGACCGACAGCGGCGGATTCCAGATATACAGCCTGGGAAAGCTGCGAAAAATAACGGAGGAGGGGTCATCCTTTCAGTCCCATATAGACGGTTCACGACACTTCATAAGCCCCGAGTCATGCATGGAGATCCAAGGGGCGCTGGGATCGGACATCATGATGTGCCTCGACGAATGCGTTTCATATCCCGCAGACTTCTCCTACGCGGAAAAATCACTTGACATGACACTGCGGTGGGCACGAAGATGCAAAACGGCCAGGGGGAATAACCAACAGGCCCTCTTCGGTATATCGCAGGGGGGGAAATATGACATCCTGCGCAGGAGGGGTATAGAGGAACTGATAGCCATCGGGTTCGACGGCTACGCATTGGGGGGGATGAGCGTGGGCGAGCCCAAGGAGATCATGCGAGAGATAACCTCCACCTGCACCCCTCTCTTCCCCGAAGAAAAGCCGCGATACCTCATGGGGGTCGGGCTTCCGGAGGATCTCGTGGAATCCGTTTACCATGGAATAGACATGTTTGACTGCGTAATGCCTACACGAAACGCACGCAACGGAATGCTGTTTACAAGCACAGGAAAAGTTGTTATAAGGAACGCTCGTTATCGGGGGGATAGTGCGCCTATTGATAATAAATGTGACTGCTACACCTGCAGAAACTACTCACGGGCGTATCTCAGACACCTGTTTATCGCTGGGGAAATCCTGGCGATTGTTTTGAATACCATCCACAATATCAGATATTTCATGAATCTGATGCAAAAGATCAGAGAGGCGATACAAAACGACAATTACAAGGCCTTCAGAGATGGATTCATGTCCGGACTGCCGGACGCGGGGCCTGAAAACGATTAAAAACTTCAAGGAGGAACGGATACAATGACCGGTATAGCATATGCGATGGGAGCAGGCGGAGGGGGCGGAGCAGCCCCTGGTGGAGATATGAATTTCATCTTTGTCATGGTCGCCATTTTCGCAATTTTTTACTTTCTTCTGATCCGGCCACAGCAGAAGAAACAGAAAGAAACAAAGGCAATGCTGAGTACCCTCGCCCATGGGGATATGGTCATCACCGCGGGTGGACTGCATGGAAAGATTGCCGCCATTACCGAGCAGATTGTGACCCTGGAAATAGCCGACAAGGTGAAGGTGAAGGTCTCACGGAGTCACGTCTCGGGCGTCACGCAGAAGGCAACTTCATAGGGGAAAAGCGAAAGGAACTCACATGTCTGACAAAAACATTAAGGCACGGGGCATTGCAACGCTTGTCATCGTTGCAACCGCGTTATTCTTTCTTATACCCTCCATAACGCAGAATCTTCCCTCCATCTGGAAGAGCAACACGGACAAGGTCCATCTGGGGCTGGATCTCCAGGGAGGCATGCACCTGGTCCTGGAGGTGGAAACCGAAAAGGCGGTTGAGAGCGCCATGGAACGAATCTCGAACGACCTGAAGGATACCCTCATGGAAAAAAGGGTCCGGTTCAAACATCTGGATCGGGAACAGGGAATATTCACAACCCTTGAGTTGGCCAACAGGGAGGCACACACGCAGCTTGAAAAGACACTCAAGAACGAGTTTCCCATCCTTGAGATCAAGTCCTCGGAAGTAGTTGACGGCAGAGAAAAAGTCTGGCTGAAGATCAATGACAAACAGATCGAGGCGATAGAAAAGTTCGCCGTGGAGCAAAGCCTTGAGACGATACGAAACAGGGTGGACGAGTTTGGCGTTTCCGAACCCGAGATAATCCCCCAGGGGAAGGATCGCATATTGATACAGCTTCCCGGAATCAAGGACCCGCAGAGGGCTATAAGCCTGATCGGGAAAACGGCACTCCTGGAATTCAAGCTCCTTGACGAGGAACACAGCATAGAAGAGGCGCTGGGCGGGAATATCCCCGATGATGACACCATGGTCTACGGCTACAAGGTAGAGAGTGAAACGGGACGAAGAATAAGAATACCGTATCTGCTCAAGAAAAAAACCCTCCTGACAGGCGAATCCCTGGAAGATGCCAAGGTAACCATCAGCAACCGGTTCGGCGAACCGTATGTTTCTCTGACATTCGATTCCCAGGGCGCGAGGGATTTTGATAGGATAACGGCGCAGAATGTCAAGAAACGACTGGCAATCGTCCTAGACGGCGTGGTCCATTCCGCGCCCGTCATACAGGAGAGGATCTCAGGGGGCAACGCCCAGATCACCGGAAGTTTTACCATGGACGAGGCACACGACCTGGCCATCGTCCTGAGGGCAGGCGCCCTGCCGGCCCCCGTCAAAATACTGGAGCAGAGGACCGTGGGACCATCCCTCGGTCAGGACTCCATAGACAAGGGGATACTCTCTATCATTGTGGGGAGCATACTGGTCATACTGTTTATGGTGATGTACTATAACCTATCCGGGATCATCGCCGATATCGCGCTCTTCCTGAACATTATACTGATCATGGGGACCCTTGCCGCGTTCAGGGCAACGCTCACCCTCCCCGGGATCGCCGGTATCGTGCTGACCATCGGCATGGCCGTGGACGCAAATGTCCTCATATTCGAGAGAATCCGGGAAGAACTGAGACTGGGCAAGTCCCCCCGGGCATCGATAGCGGGAGGATACTCGAAGGCCCTGCTCACCATCGTCGACGCAAACGTGACCACGCTTATCGCCGCCCTGGTGCTCTTCCAGTTCGGAACGGGACCGGTGAAGGGGTTTGCGGTTACACTCAGCATCGGTATCATATGCAGCATGTTCACCGCCATGTTTGTGACGAGGATCATCTACGACTATTTTGTCTGGGATAGAGATATCAAAAAAATAAGCATATAACAAAAAAGCTAATCCTGACTGGAACGGAGACAGTAATGGAAATTATACGGCCCGGAATTAATATTGACCTTGTGGGAAAGATGAAGATCGCTTTTGTAGCCTCACTGATTGCGATAGGCATCAGCATACTATCCCTGTTGTTGCATGGGGGACCCAATCTGGGCATAGATTTTGCTGGCGGAACGCTGGTACAGATAAAATTCTCCCAGGAAACAGATGCGGACACCATCCGGGGAGCCCTCAAGACCGTCGATCTCGGAAACAGCGTTATCCAGCGCTTTGGATACAAGGACAACAAAGAATTCCTGATCAAAACGGAGAAATCCAGCTCCGCGCTCGAGGGGCTGTCCGGCAGGATCACGGAGGCACTGAGCACATCGTACGGCAAGGAAGACTTCGAGATACGGAGGGTCGAGGTCGTGGGACCGAAGGTGGGCAGTGACCTGAGACAAAAAGGTCTGCTGGCCATGTTGTATGCGGTGATAGGGATACTGATCTACGTTACCTGGAGATTTGAACTGCGCTATGCCGTCGGGGCAATCGTGGCCCTCATCCACGATGTCGTCATCACCGTCGGGGTCTTTTCCCTCCTGGGCAAGGAGTTTACCCTCCCCATCATTGCGGCCCTGCTCACGATCATAGGTTATTCCCTCAATGACACCATCGTCGTATATGACAGGATACGGGAGAACATCAAAGGGGCACGGAAGCAGCCTATGAAAGAGGTCGTAAATTCGAGCATAAACCAGGTCCTGAGCAGAACGGTACTGACATCAGTTACAACTCTGATGGTCGTGCTTGCCCTGTTTTTCCTGGGTGGGGCGGTGATCCATGACTTTGCCTTCGCCCTCTTGGTAGGAATACTCGTCGGCACGTATTCCTCCGTATTTGTGGCCAGCCCCACGGTTCTGGTCTGGGAAACCATCAGCCCTTCAAAGGAAAAGAGGAAACAATAATTTGCCTCTCCTCGAAGCAGCCGGGTTTACGATATTTGTTGTCATATTATTTATTGGAGTTTTTTCCATTGTACTCGGCTTTCCGGGGACATTCCTGATACTGGGTGATGTTGTTGTCTACTCTCTGATAACCGGATTCGAGAAGATCGGGTTTAAGCTCATTATCACGCTTGTTATTATTTCACTCCTGGCGGAGGCTGTGGATTTTTTCCTGGGGGTCGCAGGCGCTAGAAAATACGGTTCTTCAAAGAGAGGCGTCGTATTGTCTATCATCGGGGGAATCATAGGGGTCATCGTTATGGCCCCTATCTTACTCGGGCTCGGCGCCGTAATCGGCGCCTTTCTCGGAGGCTTCGCAGGGGCCTTCCTGGGAGAATATCTGGAACAGAGGAAATTAAAGCCGGCCCTCAGGGCGGGATATGGCGCCCTGATGGGGAGAATAGCGGGGGTACTGGTCAAGGGATCTTTAGCAATCGTAATGATTGTGATAACGATGTCGGCGGTCTATTTTTGAATATCCTGTAGGAACAATTCTTTAGGAAACAGGGAACGATATGGGGGAAAACAGGAAAAGCGTAGTCAGGGAGTACGCGGAAGCGATCATCGTAGCGATACTCATAGCTCTCTTTATCAGGACCTTCGTCGTCCAGGCATTTAAGATCCCCTCCGGCTCGATGAAACCAACCCTCCAGATAGGAGACCATCTGCTCGTCAACAAATTCACCTACGGGATCAAACTCCCATTCATACGGAAGACGCTGGTACCCATCGATGATCCAAAGAGAGAAGATATCGTCGTCTTTATATATCCGGCAGACAGGAAAAAAGATTTCATAAAAAGAGTTGTTGGTGTGGCTGGCGACACGATCGAGATACGAAATAAAAAGATATATCTGAATGGATCTCCCTATGATGACGGCCACGGTGTGTATACCGACACCCTGTTCTTTCCCTCGTCAATACAACCGCGCGATAATTTTGGGCCCGTCACGGTCCCGGACGAACATATATTCGTTATGGGAGACAACAGAGATCAGAGCTACGACAGCAGGTTCTGGGGATTTGTAGACCTGGAAGATGTCCTGGGTAAGGCCTTCATCATATACTGGTCCTGGGATAAAAATAACAAAGATATCAGATGGAGCAGAATAGGCAGGACCCTCCACTAAAACCCCTTGACAGAAAACACAAACACTGGTACCTGTAGCGAGCCAAGTGGATATATAAATTGCAGTAAAAAGGGTTCCCGATGCTTTTGGATGTTCTAATAGAAAAGGGTAGCAGAAGGCCTTCTCATCTTTGTGGGAAGGCCTTTTTTTTGAGCAAACCCTCTGGGATAATAACGTTGGAAGTGATCAGAACCGTTTTATCTGCCTGACAGGTTAAGGGATGCAGACATGGAAAAGAAAAAGGTGGTTATGGATGCGGAGGGAATTGAACGGTCCCTTACGAGAATAGCCCACGAAATACTGGAACGCAACAAGGGTACGGACAAGCTGATTATTATCGGCATACGGAAGGGCGGGGTATCCCTGGCGGAGAGGCTCCGGGGAAAAATGTCGGCCATAGAGGGGACCGAGGTCATGTTGGGAATGCTTGATGTAACCCTCTACCGGGACGACGTCCTGACGACAGAAAGAAGGCCTGCGATTGGGCAGACATATATCCCCTTCCCCCTTGATCACAAGAGGGTCATCCTGGTCGATGATGTCCTCTTTACCGGAAGAACTATACGAGCCGCGATGGACGCACTCATGGACTTTGGAAGACCCGAGATGATACAACTGGCTGTCCTCATCGACAGGGGGCATAGAGAACTCCCCATCAGGGCCGATTTTATAGGCGAAACTCTCCCCTCATCGCTGTGGGAAAATATCAGCGTTAATCTCACGAACAACGGAAGTGAGGACGAGGTCGTTATTGAAGAGGGTTGACAGAGTATCCCCACGGGTACCATGTGCCCACGGGTACCATGTGCCCACGGGTACAAGGGGGACA
>CAYXUH010000001.1:24373-40556 GCA_964468685.1 uncultured Syntrophaceae bacterium
CCCACGGGTACCATGTGCCCACGGGTACCATGTGCCCACGGGTACAAGGGGGACAGCCGACTGTATCCCTGTCTGACCGGAGGTTGGAAAACACCATGGAACTATCGAGAAAAGACATGCTGGAGATACGGGATCTTTCACGGGAGGAGATCGATCTTATACTTGATACCGCTGAGTCCTTCAAGGAAATCTCGACCAGGACTATCAAGAAGGTCCCCACCCTCAGGGGGAGAACGGTCATCACCCTCTTCTTCGAGGCGAGCACCCGAACGAGGACCTCTTTTGAGATCGCGGCAAAGAGACTGAGCGCGGATACGATAAACATCTCCGCATCCACGAGTAGCGTGGTGAAGGGGGAGACGCTCATCGATACCGCACGTAACCTGGAACATATGAATCCGGATATCATTGTAATCCGTCACAGCGCCGCGGGCGCTCCGCACATCCTCGCCAGTCTCCTGGAACAATCGATCATCAACGCGGGGGACGGGGCACACGAACACCCCACCCAGGCCCTCCTCGACATGCTCACCATCCGGGAGGAGAAGGGCTCGATAGAAGGCCTCAAGATAGCCATCGTCGGCGACATAACTCACAGCAGGGTAGCCCGTTCCAATATATACGGGCTCACAAAGATGGGTGCGAACGTGGTGGTATGCGGACCGGCAATGATGATCCCGAGGAACATAGAACGGATGGGCGTCAACGTCTGTTATGCCATGAAAGATGCCCTGCAGGACGTGGATGTTGTCATGATGCTTCGCATGCAGCTTGAGAGACAGGAAAAGAACCTCTTCCCCTCCCTTCGCGAATACGCACAGTATTTCTCTCTGAATCGGGACAACATTAAACTGGCAAAGGAGGACGTGATTGTCATGCATCCGGGACCGATAAACAGGGGGGTGGAGATCACCCCTGAGATAGCCGATGGCCCCTCGTCCGTTATCCTCGAACAGGTTACCAATGGCGTTGCCGTGAGGATGGCCCTTCTCTATCTCTTATCAGGAGGAGCGAAATGAAGTTGTTACTCAAGAGCGGGAGGGTTATAGATCCCTCGCAGGGCATGGATACGGTCACGGATATCCTGATAGAAGACGGAAAGATATCTTGCATTAAAAAAGATATTCCCCCTTCGAAAACGGATGCAACGGGCACCCTACGGGTCATTGATCTGAAGGGCAAAATTATCACACCCGGCCTGGTCGACATGCATGTCCACCTGCGCGAACCGGGCTTTGAATACAAGGAGACGGTTCAGACGGGGGCCGAGGCCGCGGTGGCCGGAGGATTTACCTCCATCGCCTGCATGGCGAACACCGATCCGGTCAACGACACCCGTTCCGTGACGGAGTTCATACTGAAACAGGCCCGGCTTGCCGCGATGGCACAGGTGTACCCCGTCGCGGCGCTCAGCAAAGGACAGGCCGGAGAGGTTCTCACGGAATTCGGCGATCTTAAGAGCGCCGGGGCAGTGGCCCTTTCAGACGACGGGAATCCGGTTTCGAACAGCGGGCTGATGAGACACGCTCTCGAATACGCCTCCGCCTTTGGCATCCCCGTGCTGTCACACTGCGAGGATCAGGGCCTGTCATCGGGCGGCCTGATGCATGAAGGATTTGTATCCACACAGCTGGGTCTCCCGGGAATTCCGGGCATCGCGGAAGATATCATGGTGGTCCGGGATATAGCTCTTGCCCGCTTCACAAAGACCCGGGTTCACATCGCCCACGTGAGCACGGCCGACTCCGTCCAGGCCATCAGAGAAGCCAAGGCCGCGGGAGTGGGCGTGACGGCGGAAACGGCGCCTCACTACTTCACGCTGACCGATGAGGCGCTGAGGGGATTTTCCACAAACTTCAAGATGTACCCGCCCCTAAGGAGCGCGGATGATGTCAAGGCGATAAAAGAAGGGCTGAGGGACGGGACCATCGATGCAATAGCCAGCGACCATGCGCCCCACTCGTCCGTCGAGAAGGATGTCGAATTCGTGTACGCCGCGAATGGCATCATCGGCTTGGAGACGTCACTCTCCGTCTGCCTGAAACTGGTACATGAAGGCATCCTCACCATGCAGCAACTGATCGAGAAAATGAGCTTAAATCCCGCGCGTATACTGAAGATTCCGAAAGGTTCTCTGGCGCCGGACTGCGATGCCGACATTACCGTCATCGATCTGGATAAGGCATGGACGGTTGACGCGGGTGCTTTCCGCTCAAAGGGACGCAACTGTCCATTCCATGGTTGGGACCTGACGGGGAAGGCGATCATGACCATAGTCGGCGGAGACGTCAAATACGCGGATCCCGAAATTGAGTTCTAGATTTCGAAAACTCAGGGTACCCCTCCTCACAAATTTCAGCCTGACACAGACATATTCCTTTGAGTGCGCCCCGTGGCATTTTCTGCCGGCAGAGGAGGGGGTTCTTTTTATATTTCGCCCTTGCCCTGTCTTCTAAGACGTGGTAATAAAAGTTGTTTTGGTTTATCGACGGGTATTTGTCATGGGGCATTTGTCATGAAAAAACAACGGGGAGAAGAGGTACAGCATCTCGGTCAACTCAAAAAGTTGATCCGCCTGAACAGGGAATTCGATATCATCGACCTGTTTTCTGAGCTCCATCCGGCCGATATCGCCGACCTTATCGACAACCTCGGAGAGCAGGAAAAGATCCACCTCTTTTCACTTCTCGATGTAGAGAAGGCATCCGACGTTATACCCGAACTGAGCGATGCCTCCAGGGAACAGATCCTTGAAGAGATATCGGACAAGAAACTCACCGAAATCATCGACGAGATGGACTCGGATGACGCTGCGGACGTCATTGCCGAACTGCCTGAAGATCAGGCGCGGGCCGTCCTTGACGGGATAGAGCCCGAAGAATCGCGGGACCTTAAAAACCTCCTGAAATACGAAGAAGACACGGCCGGCGGCATCATGCAGTCGGAGCTGGTCTCGATTTCTTCCGATTCCACGATCAACAGCGCCCTGAATGCCGTGGTTCAGGCATCAGACGAGATCGAAAACGTGTATAACGTGTTCGTCGTGGACAGGGACAATGTCCTTATCGGCGCCATCCCGCTCCAGAAGCTGATCACATCCAGGCGGACCAGTCCTGCCATCGAGGCCATCGACAAGACCATCCCCAGCGTCCAGACAGACGTCGACCAGGAAGAGGTTGCGCGGATGTTCGAGAAGTATGACCTTGTCTCCCTCCCCGTCGTGGATAGCGGCAACCATCTGCTGGGGCGGATCACGGTGGATGATATCGTCGATGTTATGGAGGAGGAGACATCGGAGGATATCTACCGCATAGCCGGTCTGGACGAGGATGACAATATCTTCAATAATCCGATAGAATCCGTGAAGAAGAGACTCCCCTGGCTGTATTTCAACCTCCTGACGGCCCTCGTCTCGGCGCTGGTTATCGGCTTTTTTGAAGATACCATACGGGTGGTCATCGCCCTTGCCGTCTTTATGCCGGTTGTGGCGGCCATCGGCGGAAACGCCGGGAGTCAGACGCTTACCCTGATTGTCAGGGGGATGGCCCTCGGCGAAGTCACCTTCGAGAATTCAAGGAAGGCGCTCTATAAACAGATTATCGTGGGGACTATCAACGGCCTGGCGGTAGGCGTCGTCATCGGTATCATAGCCTATCTCTGGAAGGGGATGCCCGTCCTTGGGGTGGTTCTCGGCCTCGCCATGATAATCAATGTCTTCGTGGGCACCCTGATAGGGACTCTGATCCCGCTGAGTCTGAAGTGGATGAAGGCCGATCCCGCCCTGGGTTCACACATCTTTGTGACCGCCTTCACAGACGCATTCGGCTTCCTCTCCTTCCTGGGTCTCGCGACTATTTTTTTAAAATTGCTGATATGAGAAGACCTCCCCACAAGACCCCGGCGTTTGTCCTTCATTTTCTCAACTACGGAGAATCCGACCGCATTGTTACTCTCTTCACCAGGGAATTCGGCAAGCTCAAAGGAATCGCCAAGGGGGCCAGGCGAAGCAAAAAGAGGTTCTCCAACGCCATCGAACCCTTCTCTCATTCCACAATCCTTTTCTCCAGGAGGGATGAAAACAGCCTCGCCATCATAGAGGGTTGCGATGTCATCAACCACTACCCGCAGATCAGGGCTGATCTGGGAAGGACCATGACCGCGTCATACATGATCGAACTCACCGACCGCTTCACGGCGGAAGGGAAGCGAAGCACCGGTACCTTTCAGCTCCTGGAGGACTTTCTGGGTCTTTTGGAGGGAGGAAACGGCCCGGAGGAGACGACACGATTTTTCGAACTGCGCCTCCTCAAGCTCTCGGGATACGAGCCGGTGCTGGAGAGATGCATCCTCTGCAACACGCCCCTCGATGAAATCGACACAACCTTCTTTGATGCAGCGAGGGGTGGCATACGATGCTCGCGCTGCGGCCGGGGCGATCAAAACTGTATCCCCGTATCCACCGGGACCATCAAGATGCTTCTGATGGGAAAAAAGATCGAAACGGACCGGATCCCCCGTCTGATCCTGTCGGAAAATGCCCTGAAAGAAAGCAACCAGATCTTCAGACACTTTATACGGTATATCCTCGGAAGAGAACTGAAGTCCCTGCGCGTTTTGGATGAAATCAGCGGAATGATATGACTTGGGTTCCCCGAAGCGCGGGAGACGATTGCGCCTTGACACTCTCCCCCCTTGATGATAGCGTCCCCTCGTTCAAATACCGTAGCCCAAGGAGGTGAACGTGACCTTTCAGGAATTGATATTCGCCCTGGAAAAGTACTGGGCCGATCAGGGATGCATCGTACAGCAGCCCTATGATATAGAGGTGGGCGCCGGCACCTTCAATCCGGCAACGTTTCTCAGGGCACTCGGACCGGAACCGTGGAATGTCGCCTACGTGGAACCCTCGAGGAGACCGACAGACGGCAGGTACGGTAAAAACCCGAACCGCCTGCAGCACTATTACCAGTACCAGGTCATCATGAAGCCCTCCCCTCTCGACATACAAGACCTGTATCTTAATTCTCTGAAGACCTTCGGTATCGATCCCCTGGATCACGATATACGATTCGTAGAAGACGACTGGGAGTCCCCCACCCTGGGCGCCTGGGGGCTGGGATGGGAGGTCTGGCTCGACGGCATGGAGATTACACAATTCACCTACTTCCAGCAGGTCGGCGGCATAGACTTAAACCCCATATGTGTCGAGATCACCTACGGGATAGAACGGATCGCCATGTACATCCAGGAGATCGACAACGTATACGACCTCGAATGGGGGCACGGGATAACATACGGAGACGTCCATCACCGCGGTGAAGTGGATTTCTCCACCTACCAGTTCGAAGAGGCGGATACCGACATGCTCAGGACACTCTTCGATATGTACGAGGGAGAATCAATGAAGACCTCGGGGAAAGGCCTCGTCCTTCCCACGTATGACTACTGTCTGAAATGTTCACACGTATTCAATATCCTGGACGCGCGTGGCGCCATAAGCGTCAATGAGCGCACAAGTTACATCGGCAGGGTGAGGAACCTCGCCCGCCTCAGCGCCGAAGGATACTCCCGGCAGAGGGAAGAGATGGGATATCCCCTGATGGGAAAGTTCACCAAGAGTTAACAGAGGAGTTATTGTTCTCATGGCAAAGGAATTGTTGTTAGAGATAGGAACAGAAGAGATCCCGGCCGCCTTCATGCCGAAAGCGCTGAAGGATATGGAGAAAATCATCACAAAGGAGTTTTCTGAAAACCGTATCGACCACGGTCGTATAAAAACCATGGGCACACCGAGAAGGCTTCTCCTGTCGGTCGAGGGAGTGGAGGAGAGACAGGAGGACCAGGTCCTGGAGAAGATGGGTCCTTCAACAGCCGTGGCCTTCGACGAAGAGGGAAAACCTACCAAGGCGGCCATCGGATTCGCCAAGGGACAGGGGATAGGGGTCTCCGAGCTGGAAATAGTCGAAACACCCAAGGGAAAACAGATCTGCGCACGAAAGAAGATCATCGGTGAGGATACGAAGGCCATTTTGAAGGATCTTCTTCCGCGGTTTATCCTCGCAATCCCCTTCCGAAAATCGATGCGCTGGATGGATCTGGGTCTTCGCTTTGCGAGACCGATTCACTGGATAGTGGCCCTCTTCGGGGGCGAAGTTATCCCCTTTTCGATAGAGAACATAACCAGTTCAGACACAAGCCGCGGCCACCGCTTCATGGCCCCGGAGCCCTTCAAGGTCGAGGGGTTTGAGGACTACCTCAAGAAAACGGAAGAACGATTTGTCATCGTGGACCCGGACCGGAGGAAAAAGATTATACAGGATGAAGCCAAAGCGGCCGCCGAGGCTGTCTCCGGCTGTGTCTTCGAAAACGAGGCCCTCCTGGAAGAGGTGAGCTTTCTCGTCGAATATCCCTCGGTGGTATGCGGAACCTTCGACAGGGAATACCTCGATCTTCCCAAAGATGTCCTCACCACCACGATGATGAAACATCAGAAATACTTCCCTGTTACCGACGGAAAGGAAAAGCTTCTTCCCCACTTTATTACCGTGAACAACACGGTTGCAAGGGACCCCTCGGTCGTAGCTCGCGGCAATGGAAAGGTGATACGGGCACGGCTGGCCGACGCCCGATTCTTCTTCGAGGAAGACCGTAAGACCCCTCTCGAAGATCACCTGGAGGCTCTGAAGGATGTTGTCTTCCACAGATCCCTTGGAACATCCTATGAAAAGGTAGAACGGTTCAGAGAGATTGCGAAAGATATCTCGACCAAGATCGTTTTTTCCTCTCCTGCATCCTCATTGGCAACAGTTGATATGACTGCAACACTTGCCAAGGCGGACCTTGAAACTCAGATGGTATGCGAATTTGCCGAACTCCAAGGGATTATGGGAAGGGAATATGCCCTGATACAGGGCGTGGACGACATTGTGGCAACGGCGATTCACGAGCATTACATGCCTGTCTCCGCCGGAGGCGAACTTCCGGAAACAGACGAAGGTTCCATCGTCAGCATAGCCGACAAGATGGATACGATTGTGGGATTTTTCGGCATAAATCTGCCCCCCACGGGCACGGCCGATCCCTTTGCCCTCAGAAGGCAGGCCCTCGGCATTATAAACATCATCTTGAACAAGAATTATCCGCTGAATTTGGACGAACTCATCGACATGGCCATCTCAATCCTCGGCGAAAAGCTGAAGAGGAACCCGGAAGAGACAAAAGCGGATGTGGTCGACTTTTTCAGAGGGAGGTTTGAAAATCAGCTGACATCACAGGGGCACCCCTATGACGTGGTGGGTGCCGTTCTGGCGCTCGGGATGTCCGATATCGCCCAGTCTCTGAGGAAGATAGAGGCCATGGAGGCATTCAAAAAACACCCCGACTTCGAACCACTGGCAATTGCCTTCAAGCGCGTCGTCAATATCCTCAAGGGGTTTGAAGGGGGTTCCGTCGATGCGTCTCTCTTTGATTCGAGCGCTGAAGAGGACCTGTACCGCTCGTTTGCCGACATACGGGAGAAGGCGAACACCTGCATAGACAACGGTAGCTACTCGGAGGCCCTGTCTGAAATGGCAAAACTGAGGCAACCGGTCGACACATTCTTTACTGAAGTTATGGTTATGGCGGAAGACGAGAAGATACGGTTTAACCGACTGTCCCTCCTGGAGGGAATGTCCCATCTCTTCCACCGGGTCGCCGATTTCTCAAAGATCGTGACGGAAGGCTGAGCGTCTCCCCTCTGCCATTTCTGAAGAACCCGTTGCGATACCGAGGCATTTCATTAGGAAAGGGGACGTAAATACTAGGTCTTTCTTCCTTCACAATGCAATCAAACGCCAATGGAGGTTTTTATCCCTTGACAATACCAGGAATTTATGATTAGAAGATTCTTTTACTTTCGAAGAGGTGCTTTTGTGATGGGCAGAAGTCTGAATTTAAATTATTGGTTTAGCTACTACTATTTTGGCGGAATGGTGTGCCCATCGCTTATGAGTAGCTAACTTCAGAACATAAAAAGCTTAAGCCATGGGTAGACCGAAAGTGTCTACACCGTGGCTTTTTTGTTTATGGGGCCATGGTGAAATTAGTTTCGCCATGGCCTTTTCATTTTTAACAGGAGGATTTGAGACGTGATCATCGTAATGAAAAAGAACGCAACAGAGGCACAGATCAAAAATGTAATCGACTGGATTGAGTCGGTTGGTTACAAAACCCACCCCTCTCACGGAATTGAACGGACCATTATAGGGGCCGTCGGGGACAACCGCGGCAAGGAGAATCTCAAGTTTGTCGAATCTCTCTCCGGAGTTGAAAAGACGATCCCCATCCTGAAGCCCTATAAACTTGCCAGCCGCGAAGCGCGGCAGGGAGACACCATTATACGGGTCGGCAACCTGGAAATCGGGGGCCCACGGTTTATCGTTATAGCGGGTCCCTGTTCGATTGAAAGTCCGGAACAGATGATGGAAAGCGCCTTCATCGCCAAGAAAGGCGGGGCCGATATTATCAGGGGCGGGGCCTTCAAGCCGAGGACATCGCCTTACAGCTTCCAGGGTATGGAAGAGGAGGGCCTGAAACTCATCAGAAAGGCCGGCGACAAGACGGGGATACCCGTCATCACGGAGGTGCTCAATACCACCGATGTCGACCTGGTTGAAGAATACGTCGATATCCTCCAGATAGGGGCACGAAACGTCCAGAATTTTGCCCTCCTGAAGAAGGTAGGAAAGACGAAAAAGCCCGTGCTCCTCAAGCGGGGGATGATGACAACGATCGAAGAGTTTCTCATGTCTGCGGAATACATCCTCTCCTCGGGAAACAGCGAAGTCATCCTGTGCGAGCGAGGGATTCGTACCTTTGAGACGGCGACCCGCAACACCCTCGATATCAGCGCCGTGCCCGTCTTAAAGGAACTGTCTCACCTGCCGGTGATCGTTGATCCGAGTCATGCGGCGGGCAACTGGAAATATATCCTTCCCCTGACGAGAGCGGCGCTCGCGGTGGGAGCCGATGGTGTCATGATCGAGGTTCATCCTGAACCGGGGAAGGCCGTTTCGGACGGGATTCAATCCCTTAAACCGGAAAAGTTCTATGCTCTTATGGAAGAAATACGAGACCTCGAAAGACTCATAAGAAAGGAATCGAAGGTGTTCGCATGAAAAGGATCAAGGTACATCTCGACAAGCAATCTTCCCTCTCTCACGAGATCTGTATCGGCCATGATATCCTTGACCGCATAGGGTTTGTCATTGCGAAGGGTAATCTCGCTCAGCGGTACACGGTCATCACCGATTCCAATGTATCCGCCCTGTACGGGGAAGAGTTTCTCGGCGTATTGAAAGAGGCGGGTGTGAAGGCCGACCTGATCGAGTTCCCGGCGGGGGAGGCGTCCAAAAATATGGACACGGTTCTTACCATCGTCAAGGACCTGATTAATCGTGGCATCGACAGGAGCTCCGCCCTGATCGCCCTCGGCGGCGGAGTAACCGGCGATATGACCGGCTTTATTTCATCCATATACATGAGGTCCATACCCTGCATCCAGGTACCGACGACCCTCATGGCCCAGGTAGACAGCAGCATCGGCGGCAAGACGGGAATCGATCTTCCGGAGGGTAAAAATCTGCTGGGGACATTCTCCCAGCCACAGGCCATATTCATAGACCTCCGGTTCCTGAAAACCCTCCCGGACAATGAATTCATCAACGGCCTGTCGGAGGTCGTAAAGTACGGGATTATTGATGATGTGAATCTCTTCAATCTCCTGGAAGAAAAGTCCGGTACGATCAGGGACCGGGACCCGGACATATTACAGACAATCGTTGAGCGCTCATGCGAGATAAAAAAGGGTGTCATTGAAATCGATGAGAAGGACAGGGGCGTGCGCCGTATTCTCAATTTCGGCCATACCATAGGACATGCCATCGAAGCGGCGTCGGAATACACGATTCCCCATGGAAATGCCGTCTCAGCGGGAATGATCGCCACGGCTCGCATATCGGAAAAGATGAAGTACCTTTCATCCGAGGATCGGGATAGAATAGAAAAGCTTGTCAGGGCCGCAGGCCTTGCCGACCATATTCCGGCATCACTCAGTACGGAGGGGATCATCTTGAAGACCAGGGTGGACAAAAAAAAGGAAGGTAGTTCTATCCACTTCGTCCTGCTGAAAAAAATCGGGATGCCCTTCATCAACGGATCGGTGGAAGATGCGCTTATCCACGAAACCATCGAGGAGCTGAAAAAATGAATCCCAAATCGCTCGATCACCTGAGAGATCGTCTCAAGGGGAAGGATGAAAAGATTGTCAAGCTCTTGAACGAGCGAGCCCGGATATCCCTGGAGATCGGAGACACAAAAAAGGAGGAGAGCCTGGGTATCTACGATCCATCGCAGGAGAGCAGGATCTACGCCCGGTTGAGTGAACTGAATGAAGGACCCCTTACTGAAAACTCCCTGAAGAATATCTTCACCGAGATTCTGTCGGCATCACGCGCCCTCCAGGCGCCAGCATCGGTAGCCTATCTGGGGCCGGAGGCGTCATTCACGCACGCGGCGGCCCGGTCGCATTTCGGCAGGAGCACCCTCTTCTCCCCCCGGTCGACCATATTCGATGTCTTTGACCGGGTGGAGCGAGGAAAGGCGGACTGGGGGGTCGTTCCCGTGGAAAATTCCCTGGAGGGGGCCGTCAAGCTGACACTGGACAGGCTGCTCGCAACACCCCTGCATATCCTGGGGGAGATCTTTCTGAGGATCAATCATTCCTTGTTATCGACGCGAAAGGAGATGAATGGGCTCAAGCGAATCTACTCTCACCCTCAGGCCCTCGCACAGTGCCAGGAATGGATCAGGAAAAATCTGCCTCACTGCTCTCTCCATGAGACAGACAGCACGGCAAAGGCCGCCCAACGGGTTATGGAGGATGGCGATGGGGCCGCCATCAGCAGCAGCAGCGCCGCGACCCTGTACGGGCTCACCGTCATATCGGAGGGAATCGAGGACAATCCATCAAACATCACCCGGTTCCTCGTAATCGGGAGGGGTGAGAACGGGCCGACCGGGAGAGACAAGACTTCCATCCTGATGGGGACCCGTCACATGCCAGGGGCCTTGTACAGTTCGCTACAGCCCTTCGCCCGGAAGGAGATCAATCTTATGAAGATTGAATCCTACCCCATCAAGGGGAGCATGTGGGAGTACCTCTTCTTCGTCGATTTCGACGGGCACGTGAAGGAAGATAAGATACTGGAATGCCTGGAGGATCTCGGAAGGCACGCCACCTTTATCAAGATACTGGGCTCGTACCCGATGGGAGACCCGGAGCCATGATCTGTACCCCGATTGTCGCGAAAACGAATGAAGAGGCGCTGGAACGAATGGACGCATCTTTCCTTCTGGCCGATCTCGTGGAACTGCGGGTCGACCTGATCGAGGAGGTGGACATCGAGAGACTGCTCTTTGCGAAGAAGGGACCGGTCATCATGACCGTGCGCAGGAGAGAGGAAGGGGGCGGGTTCGCGGGGGGCGAGCGGGAACGGATCGCCCTGCTGCGCGAGGCCGTCCGGCTGGAGGCCGATCTCGTCGACATGGAGCTTGACACCCATACAATCCTCGCCGGAGGGCTGCTGGAAGAGATACAAAAAAGAGGAGGCCAAACGAAACTGATCGTCTCCCACCATGACTTCAACCGAACTCCTTCGTACCGAACGCTCCAGGGGATATGCAATCGATGTATCGCGAGGGGCGCCGATATCGTCAAGGTCGCCACCTTCGCCAACTCGATGGAAGACAATATAAGGATACTGAAGCTGGTCGGATGGGCGCGAAGGGGCGGGCACCCTATCATCGCCCACTGCATGGGAGAACAGGGGAAGGCAAGCCGGGTCATGGCGCCTCTCTTCGGTTCGTATCTGAGTTTTGCCTCCCTCCAGGAGGGGCAGGAGTCCGCTCCGGGGCAGTTCACCGCCTCGGAGATGGAGGAGATATTCAGGATGCTGGGGACATGAAAATCGATTCGCGGATATTTGCCCTCTTCGGCAACCCGGTGGCGCAGAGCCTCTCACCCCTGATGCACAAAGCGGCATTCAGGGAGATGCATGTCGATGCCTCCTATCGTGCGCTGCGCGTGGAAAATCCCCGGGAAATACCCGAGAGGATGGAGGCCATGGATATCAGGGGGGCGAGCATCACGATCCCCCACAAGACAGGGATCATGCCGTACCTCGACGAAATCAGCGACAGCGCCGCACGGATCGGGGCGGTGAACACCGTCACACGCGCGGACGGTAGGCTACGAGGGGACAACACCGACGGGATCGGCCTGGTTCGTGCCCTGAGCGAGGCACTGGAGATCAAGGGGAAACGGTTCGTCGTCCTGGGAGCGGGAGGGGCCGCGAGGGCCGCCGTCGTCAGCATCCTCAATGAAGGAGGGGTCCCCGTCATCGTAAACCGGACGGCAAAAAGAGGCGGGCAGGTCGCGAAGGAGTTCGGGTGCGACTTTTATCCCCTTGATCAGATACAGGGAATAACGGGGGACTGTCTGATCAACACAACACCGGTGGGGATGTTCCCGAATACGGATGCATCGCTCGTGAGCCCGGACACGCTCAAACATTTCGAATGGGTCATGGACACGATCTACAATCCCCTGGAAACAAGGCTCCTAAAAGATGCGGCCAAGGCGGGGCGGCGAATCATCTCTGGCGTCACAATGTTTGTCCACCAGGGAGCGCAACAGATACGGATATGGACCGGCCTGCAGCCCCCCACGGATGTTATGAAAAGAATCGTACTGGAAAGACTGAAAAATGAAACGGATTAGGACGCTGAAAAAGCTTGACGCGACGGTCAGAGTGCCCGGCTCTAAGAGCTACACACAAAGAGCCCTCATCATCGCCTCTCTCGCCGAGGGTAAATCCCTCTTGCGCAATACACTGATATCCGATGATACAAATCACTTTATCGAGGCCCTCCGCTCCCTCGGTGCCGACATTCTGGTCACCGGTACCGACATCACTGTCACCGGTATGGGTGGAGTCATACAGAATCCCGGCAAGAAACTCTTCCTGGGAAACAACGGCACCGCCCTGAGATTTCTCACGTCACTGGCCTCTCTTTGCACGGGTGAGATCACCCTGGATGGAACCGAGCGACTCAGGCAGCGACCGTTGCAACCCCTTCTCGACGCCCTCCAGGGGCTGGGGGTCATCTGCCACAGCACAGAGGGCAACGGCTGCCCGCCCGTCGTCATTCAGGGCGGAGGTCTCCAGGGCGGCAGAGCGGTTTTTACCGATGCGCACAGCAGCCAGTATATCTCCTCCCTGCTGATCAGCGCCCCCTGCGCGAGAGAGAATGTGGCCGTAGAATTGCGGGGGTCGATCGCTTCCCTGCCCTACATCGATATGACTACGGGTGTTATGCGTCACTTCGGCGTGAACGTGATAAAGGGTACGAGCAATGAATACATCGTTCAGGCCCCGCAGAGATACGCGGGGCGAGAGTCTCCGATCGAAAGCGACGTATCGAGCGCCTCCTACTTTTTTCTGGCAGCGGCCCTCTGCGGGGGAAGGGTACGGGTCCTGAATATCAATCCCGATACCCCTCAGGGAGATTTCGGTCTCTTGAAGATCATGGAACAGGTGGGCTGCCACGTTCTGAAGGGCCCGAACTGGGTGGAGGTCACGGGGAATACCCTGCATACCGGCGGCTGCCGGTTCGATATGGCCCACATGCCCGACATGGTCCCAACGCTCGCCGTTCTGTCGGCCTTCAGACCCGGGCGAACGGTAATCAGCAACGTCTCTCACCTGCGCCTCAAGGAGAGCGACCGGATAGCGGCCCTCGTCAATGAACTGAATCGAACCGGCATCGATGCCGAAGAGCGGGAAGACGGCCTTGTTATTAACGGGGGAACCCCTCACGGCGCGCGAATCGAAACGTACGACGACCACCGCATCGCGATGAGCTTCGCCGTGGCCGGACTCGTGGTGGAGGAAATGGAGATCAAGAACGAGGAGTGTGTTGGTAAATCATTCCCGGGATTCTGGGAAGAACTGGAGCGGCTCTACCCATGAAGAATATCATTCTTATCGGATACCGCTGCACGGGAAAGACCTCCGTCGGAAAGAAACTCTCCGAGAGGATCGATCTGCCCTTCATCGACACCGACGATCTGATCACCCGCGAGGCGGGGATTTCGGTAGGCGAGATTGTACGGGAAGGGGGATGGGCATTGTTCCGCCGGAAGGAAAGGGATGTAATCGGGCGGCTCTCATCAATGGAGGGCTGCATCATCGCCCCCGGAGGAGGGGCATTTGAAGACCCCGAGAGCAGGGAGGCACTGAGGGGCAACGGCCTCTTTGTCTGGCTCTCCGCCGACGTGAAGATAATCGTGAAACGGATGCTGGCGGACCGGAAGAGTATCGACCAGCGCCCTCCTCTCTCCGACAGCGATCTTGAGGCGGAGACAGCCCCGACAATAAAAAGAAGAGAGCCCGCGTACCGCCAGCTGGCCGATTTAACGATCGATACCTCGCAAAAAGGCATTGACTCGGTAGTGGATACTATCTGTGATTTCTTAAAAAAGGAGTAGCCATGTCAGGAAATACCATTGGAACACTCTTCAGGGTAACGACCTGGGGGGAATCACATGGGAAGGCTATTGGAGCGGTAGTCGATGGCTGTCCGCCGAACATTGTCCTCGCCGAGGTGGACATACAGGAAGAACTGGACCGGAGGAGACCGGGGCGCGGGGGGGGAAGCTCACCACGCCGCGAAGAAGACCGGGTGGAGATCCTTTCCGGCACCTTCGAAGGAAAAACCACCGGGACACCCATCTCTCTGATCATATATAATAAAGACGCGGCGAGTGGTGATTATGATGAGATCAGCGATCTCTTCAGGCCGGGACACGGTGATATCGCATATCAGAAAAAATACGGAATCCGCGATTATCGTGGCGGCGGTCGTGCTTCCGGCCGGGAGACCGCGGCGCGCGTGGCCGCGGGGGCGGTCGCCCGCAAGATACTGGACCGCGCCGGAATCGAGGTCATCGCCTGCACCAGGGAATTGGGCGGCGTTACCGCGGAAGGCACGGCAACAGCCCAGATGGCCCGTAACGGCCTTCTGTGCCCCGACAGCGAAGCGGCCCGGAAGATGGAGGCCCGGATCGAAGAGGCGCGCACGGCGGGCGATTCCCTCGGAGGAATTGTGGAGATCCTCGTAAGAGGCTGTCCCCCTGGCCTGGGAGAGCCCGTGTTCGACAAAATCGATGCCGACCTGGCCAAGGCCCTGATGAGCATCGGGACGGTGAAGGGGGTGGAGATCGGCGCCGGTTTCGATGCGGCGCAAATGTCCGGCTCCGCGTGCAACGACCCAATAACGCCGGGAGGATTCACGACAAACAACGCCGGGGGGATACTGGCCGGGATCACCAACGGCGACGAGATCATCATCAGGGTGGCCTGTAAACCGATCGCCTCCATCGGAAAAGAGCAGCAGACCATCGACATCTACGGAAAACCGTCAAGCATTCAGGTTAAAGGGAGACATGACGTCTGCGTCATACCGCGCATCATCCCCGTCTGCGAGGCCATGACCGCCATCACCCTGGCAGATCATCTGCTGAGGCACACGGCAACCCGCGGATAAACCCTGCCCTCACACAGCAACTGGGCACTGTTCCGGCCGCTCGGCTTTTTGCTTCGGCTGCATGAGCCTTATCAGGTGGAATGAGTCGGTTGCCTGCGACGGATTGATTGAATCATGTCGTCGAGTTGTTGAAGAAAACGTGATCGGTCACGCTTCTGCAGCGGCGGCGGCCCGCCCGTTATCTCTCCCGCCTCACGAAGCCCTGACAACAGGTCTCGGATCGCGACGACCTGACCGATGCTGTCTTCCGTGAACGGCTTTCCGGTTGTACCAATCGCATACGCGCCTTTCTTCAGGCAGCGGCTCGCGAGGGGGATGTCGGCGGTGACCACGATGTCGTCAGGTTGCACGTATTCAACAATCCAGTCATCGGCCGCGTCGAATCCGTTCTCTACGACTTCGAGCGTAATCCACCGCTCATTCGGAACCCGCATCCGGGAGTTGGCCACCAGTGTGACATCAAGGCGATATCGTCCTGCGACGCGGTATACCTCCTGTTTGACCGGGCACGCATCAGCATCTACAAAGATGTGCA
>CAYXUH010000002.1:0-24200 GCA_964468685.1 uncultured Syntrophaceae bacterium
CACCGGGCCGCGAGTATTCGCGAACGGATGTGTTGGTCGGCGCTGAATATTCCGGTTTTAGAGATACCACACTCAGCATTGAGGCCGCAGACAGGCATATCAACAATTTTGATGACGCCTTAAAACTTCCTCCGGATAATGCCCGGGAGGATGAATTTCAGTGGGTAGTAAGATTGACCAGAGATTTTTTCAACGAGACCCTCACCGTAACCCTTTTGGCCTCCACATTCGGCGGGACCGGTCAGGACGGAGCACTGCAACGGTTTTCCGCAGAATACGATGTAACCGACTCGATTCAAATAACTGGCGGGGTTGTCTTCTACAAATCCGGAGATCTTGCACGCTACAGGAATATCGGTGACAACGACCGTCTGTTTTGCGAAATCAAATACAGCTTCTGATATCCGCGGTGTCAGAAACATTCATTGATCAGTACTTTCAAAAAAAATAGGGGCCGGATTAACTGAGCACGTTCAGGTTATCGGTTGCCTGTTGACGGTAAAGTGTGGTATCAGGGGCAGATTCGAAAATTTCAGGATGCATACCATACTCAGGAGACCGATAATGGATTACAAGAGCACTTTAAATCTGCCGAAGACGGACTTTTCAATGAAGGCGAATCTGGCCCGCAAGGAGCCGGAGCAGCTTGAAAAATGGTACGAGATAGATATCTATGAAAAGATACGGGAGGCAGCGAAAGGACACCCGCGATACATCCTTCACGATGGCCCTCCTTACGCGAACGGGGATATACACCTCGGGACCGCGCTCAACAAAGTCATCAAGGATATCGTCATCAAGGCGAAGAGCATGACCGGTTTCGACTGTGTCTATGTCCCGGGGTGGGACTGCCACGGCCTTCCCATCGAGCACCAGGTTGATCAGCAGCTGGGCGAAAAACAGCACACCATGCCGCAGGCGGAGAAGCGAAGGCTCTGCCGTACGTATGCCAACAAGTACCTCGACATTCAACGGGAACAGTTCAAACGGTTCGGCGTTTTCGGCGAATGGGATAATCCGTATGTGACGATGGATTACGATTATGAGGCCACTACGATTGAGGAGTTCGGGAAGCTGCTGTTCAGTGGCGATGTCTATAAGGGGAAGAAACCGATATACTGGTGCGCCTCCTGCAAGACGGCCCTCGCCGAGGCGGAGGTGGAGTATGCCGACCACACAACCCCTTCCATATATGTGAAGTTCCCGATGAAGTCCGATCTGTCCGGTCAGTTCCCCGAGCTTGCCGGTGAGAAGGTCAGTGTGGTCATCTGGACGACCACGCCGTGGACGATCCCCGCCAATCTTGCCATTGCGCTGCATAAGGACTTTGACTACGTAGCGGTCAAGGTGGAGGGAGAGGTGTTGATCTTCGCGGAGGAACTGTTGGACTACTGCCTGGACACCTTCGGCCTCAGGGGGAAGGAATACGAGATCCTGACGAGATTCCAGGGCGGCGCCCTGGAGGGACTCAAGTGCCGGCACCCCTTTATCGACCGTGACAGCGTGTTGATACTCGCGCCCTTCGTGACCCTCGAAGCCGGGACGGGATGCGTGCATATCGCCCCCGGGCATGGGCAGGAGGACTACGAGGTCGGTCTTGAGTACGGCCTGGATGTCTACGCGCCGGTGGATGACGACGGGAAATTTACCCCCGATGTGGATTTCTTTGCCGGCCAGTTCGTCTTTGACACGAATGATGCGGTGACCGAGAAACTGGATGAGGTGGGAGCGCTTCTCGGCAAGATGGATATAGTACACCAGTACCCGCACTGCTGGAGGTGCAAGAATCCCATTATCTTCAGATCGACGGAGCAGTGGTTCATCTCGATGGAGAAAAACGGTCTTCGCGAGAAGGCCCTTGCGGCGATAGACAGCGTCAACTGGTTTCCCTCGTGGGGGCGCGACCGTATATACGGCATGATAGAAAACCGGCCCGACTGGTGCATATCGAGGCAGCGCTCGTGGGGTGTTCCTATTACGGTCTTCTACTGCAAGGAGTGTGGCTCCTACCTGGCCACCCAGGAGATCCTCGATCGTGTCGTTGCCCTGGTCAGAGAGCACGGGGCCGATATCTGGTTCGAACGGGATGCAAAGGATTTTCTCCCCGACGGGACGGTCTGTCCGGACTGCGGCGGGACGGATTTCAAGAAGGAGACCAACATCCTTGATGTCTGGTTTGATTCCGGTGTCAGCCATGCGGCGGTGCTTGAAAAGCGGGCCGATCTCGGATCGCCGTGTGATATGTATCTGGAGGGGAATGACCAACACCGGGGATGGTTCCATTCATCCCTCCTGGAGTCGGTCGGAACCCGGGGCAGGGCCCCGTACAAGAATGTCCTGACCCACGGAATGGTGGTGGATGGCGAGGGGAAGAAGATGTCCAAGTCGCTGGGCAATTTTGTCGATCCCCAGAAGATGATCGATCAGTACGGGGCGGAGATTTTGCGCCTGTGGGTCGCCGCCGAGGATTACACTGCCGATATCAGAATATCCGAAGAGATACTGAAGCGGCTTGTCGAGGCGTACCGGAGGATCCGCAATACGAGCAGATACATACTGGGCAACCTGTATGATTTTGACTGCGAGAAGGACATGGTCTCCGTGGAAGAGATGGAGGAGCTGGACCGGTGGGCCCTTCATCGCCTCCAGGAAATCATCCGGAAGGTGAGGGGCGCGTACGAGAATTATCAGTTTCATGCCGTGTACTACACACTGTACAACTTCTGCAGTGTCGACCTGAGCTCCCTCTATCTGGATGTCCTGAAGGACCGGCTCTATACCTCGAAGGCCGCGTCACGGGAAAGGAGATCCGCTCAGAGCGCGATGTATATCATTCTTGACGCCATGACGAAGCTCCTTGCCCCGGTGCTTGTCTTTACCTCGGAGGAGATATGGGCAACCATGCCCGATTATGAGGGGAAGGTCGAGAGCGTTCACATGACGCAGTTCCCGGATGTGGACCCGCGCTACAGTGATGAAGAGCTTGGAAAAAAATGGGAGACGCTGATCGCGGTCAAGGGCGAGATCTCAAAGGCCATAGAGATGGCCAGACGGGAAAAGGTGGTCGGTCATTCCCTCGACAGCTGTGTAACCGTCCAGGCTCCCGAAAAGCTCCAGGGACTGCTGACGGAATATCGTGATACCCTGAGAGCCCTCCTTATCGTTTCTCAGGTGGATCTTGTTTCAGGAGACACGATTTCCGATCCTTACGAAAGCACGGAGTTTGAAGGCCTGAAGATAGGCGTTTCAAAGGCGCGGGGAGTGAAGTGCGAGCGGTGCTGGAACTACAGTGAGACGGTAGGGGACGATGCCGATAATCCGACCATCTGCACGCGGTGTACGCAGAATCTGTAGGGGGCATATACCGTGAGAAAAAACTATGGGATTTTCTTTATAACGCTGGCGCTGGTTGCCGGTCTGGATCAGCTCTCCAAGTGGTATATCAGCTCGACGATGTCTCTTCATGCCTCGTATCCCGTCATCGACGGGTTTTTCAACATCACCTACGTGCGAAACCCGGGCGCGGCCTTCGGTTTTCTGGCGAATGCCGCCCCCCTCTTTCGATCAGGGTTTCTCATAACGGTGTCGGTGGCGGCTATCGTGATGATCCTCTGGTATCTTGCGCGTGGCAGATCCGTCGGGGTGCTCCTTACCAGTGCCCTTGCCCTGATAACGGGCGGTGCCGCGGGAAACCTGATAGACAGGGTGTGGTTCGGAAACGTTATCGATTTTCTTGACGTATACGCAGGTGCCTGGCACTGGCCTACCTTCAATGTGGCCGATTCGGCCATATCGATCGGTGCCGTACTGCTCGTCGTGGAAATGTTCAGAAGGAAAAAGACGGGCATCACTGCGGCAGGAGAATAACGACCTTCAGATATTTCTTCCCCCACTCAAGGGCATCATCCCGATCGGAAAAGAACACGTCGATGTGGTTTCCTTTGAGGGCGCTTCCCGTGTCATGCACCTCACCCCATCCATACCCCGGGACGTACATCTTGGTGCCGAACGGATACCGCTTGATGTCAGCCGCGATCGTTCCATGTTGTGCCTTGGTCCCGTCAGCTGTGATGCCGACTCTTTTACGCTTTCCCTTGAGCGGTCCATAGGCGTAAACCGGTGGTCCGATACACCCGTACTTCTTCTTCCAACCGCACGATTCGGGGCCGGCGTCGTAGGCGGTGACAAGCATGGTACGAGTCGCCCTCGTGTATTCCCTCCCCTTGGGGAAGAGACAGCATCCCTGGAGAAAAAGAAAGAGTATAACGAGGATTAGACACAAGCAGGTTTTCGTTTGCATTTTGGCCATATCGCCTGCCTCATCTCTGCATATGCCGTAACGATAGTTCCGTATCTATCATATCGGGCACGAATCTTTCAAGGCCGGAGCTGCGCGGGTCCGGGATTCACTCTGTTTCAGCCCTGCTTATCCCATCAGATTTGGAAGGAAGAGGGCGATTTGGGGAAAGGGGATGAGGAGAAGCGTGCCGATGATCAGCGCCGCGAGGAAGGGGAGCACTCCCTTGAAAATGACATCCAGGGGGACATCTCTGGCCACACCACTGACCACGTAGACGTTGATTCCTACCGGGGGGGTAATCACGCCGATCTGAGTCACCAGGACGATAATGACGCCGAACCATATCGGATCGTACTCCAGAAACAGGATCACCGGGTAGAAAATGGGTATGGTCAGCATAATGAGCGCCAGGGAATCTATGATGCACCCCCCAACCAAATAGACCGCGAGAATAATCAGCATAATCGCCCAGCGGGGCAGTTGTATCTCCGATACCCCCTGAGCGATATCGAAGGGAATGCGGGTGACCGCGAGAAAGTGGCCGAATATGGTGGCCCCGGCGACGATGACGAGGATCATGCACGACATACGCGTTGTCTCAAAGAGGGCCGTCATGAACCCCTTCATGGTCAGGTTGCGACCGACGAGCGCCAGGACAAGCGTCCCGAAGGCGCCGATTGCGCCGGCCTCCGTGGGCGTAAAAATCCCTAGAAAGAGGCCGCCCATTATCAGGACAAAGAGAAGCAGGGTTTCGATGAGGCCCGAGAGTGATGACAATCTCTCGCGGGCGGAAAAGGTCGGTCCCTTCGGTCCCAGCTCCGGCCGCATGCGTGTCCATATGATGATGGCGATGATGAAAAGGAGGATCAGGATAAGACCGGGGAGGATGCCGGCCATAAAGAGCCTGCCGATGGATTGTTCCGTCAGTATCCCGTAGACAATGAATATCACGCTGGGGGGAATCAGTATTCCCAGGCTTCCCCCTGCGGCAACAACCCCGGTCGCGAGCTCCGGTTTATAATTATATCGTTTCATCTCGGGGAGCGTGGCCGCACCCATCGTGGCGGCTGTTGCGTTTGTGGAGCCGCAGATGGCGGCAAAGGCCGCGCACGCCCCTATGGTCGCAATGGCGAGCCCTCCGGGCCAATGGCCTATGAATTTGTAGGCCGCGTTAAAGAGTCGTTTGCTTATTCCGGAATGATACGCAAGCTGCCCCATCAGCACGAAGAGCGGTATCACGGTCAGGCTGTACGATCCGAAGACGGAAAAGAGATCCTTTGCGATTATGCTCATGGCTGCGTCAAAGGAGACGACAGACCCGAACCCGACAAACCCCACCGCCGCCATGACAAAGCCGACAGGCATTCTCAAAAATATCAGTATAAAGAGGGCTGCAACGCCGATAAGTCCGATTACTGTAGGGCTCACTGTGTGATCCCCTTTACCGATCTGTAGAGGTCTGTTACGAGGACGAAACACACGAGAAAACAGCCGATCGCTATGCTGAAAACGAAGGGATACACCGGAATCCCGACCGTGAGAGACACCTCGCCGGTACGCTTCAGATCCAGGGCATATACGGTGCTCTGCCACGTTATGATCCCGAACAAAAGGGTGCTGACCATGTCGCTGGCCGCGGCAACAATGAATTGGACCTTCTCAGGCATCCTGCGGGTCAGGAACTCCACGGCGATATGACCTTTCTTGACCGTGGTATACGCCAAGGCAAGGGAAGCACCGACCGCTCCCATAAGACCCACAATCTCGTAGGTTCCCGGGATGGGGTGGCGGAAAAACCGCAGGACTACATCCGCGCACGTGAGCAGCATCATGATCAGGATAGCCCCCCCCGCCAGCCAGTTGAACGCGCTGCTGAGATTGTCAATCTGTTTTTCCAGACGTACCATATGATCTTGAGTTTGGGGGCTCGGGTCACGGGTTTGCAACCCGATCCCCGTCCCCCGGTTTCTGATCTGTTATTTGCTGTATGTGCCGATGAGCTTTTTGACCAGTGATACGGCCTTCTCTCCCGGCAGTCCTTTTTCTTCGGTGGTGCTTATATAGCCTTCGATAATCGGTTGCACCGCTTCCGCCCACTTGTTGTTTTCCTCTTCAGAGAGGTCAATGATCTCGTTGCCCTGGCTCAGGGTATACGCGAGTCCTTCATCATCACTCTTGTCCCATACATCGCCGTGCACGCCGACCCACTCGTCACTGATCTCTCCTATTATCTTCCTGAGTTCTTCCGGCAGGGCGTTCCATTTTTCGAGATTCATCACGACGAACATGGAGGTGGTGTATCCGACGCCGGTGCACTTGGTTGTATAGTCGATGACCTCAGCCTGCCGCCAGCCCTTAAGGGTCTCTATCGGGGTAAATGTCCCCTCAACCACACCCTTCTGGAGGGCCTCGTAGGTGTCTCCCTGGGGCATTGCGACGGGCGCTCCGCCGAGGACCTCTACGATTTTAGCGCTCAGGCCCGTCGAGCGTATCTTCATTCCTTTAATGTCTTCCAATGTCCTGACCGGGCTCTTGGTGCTGAGCAGTCCGGGACCATGGGCGTGTATGTAGAGGACTTTTACGTCATCCAGTTCCTTTGGCGCCATGGTTTTGGCAAACTCGTTGGCGACATGGGTTGCCACCTGGCCGGTGGGGTATCCAAGGGGAAGGTCGACGGCTGCCATCACCGGGAAACGCCCCCGCGTGTAAGCGAAACAGGACATTCCGATATCCGAAATCCCCTTTACAACCCCATCGTAGCACTGGTTTGCCTTTGTCAGAGTGCCACCTGGGAAGATGGTGATCTTTACCTTTCCTTCGGTCCGTTTTTCTATTTCTTCAGCCCAGGCAACAGCCGCTTTGCACTGGCTATGTGTCGGCGGGAAAAATATACTGTAGCTAAGTTCGATGGTTTTTTCCGTTTTCTGGCACCCCAGTGTCAACAGCAATGCTGCCGCCCCTATCATCACAATAATCAG
The DNA here is from genome assembly GCA_964468685.1 of uncultured Syntrophaceae bacterium. Lineage (GTDB taxonomy): Bacteria > Desulfobacterota > Syntrophia > Syntrophales > UBA2210 > UBA6078. The sequence continues at coordinate 7,279 of CAYXUH010000002.1, forward strand.
AAGATTCTTTTTCATGGTTTCCCCCCTTACGTAATATGTGGCCATCCATTGTGCCCCTCTATGAGAGGCAAAGAAGACCCGTTTCAAACTACTAAAAATGTAACGGAAGTTACTCGGTGTGATTGCCTGCTTTCCCGCCCGGTTCGGGTCAAGAAGCAGGCATCAATACGTGTAGGACTTACACGTGGAATATACAATGGCTGGCAGGAGATATAACGATGTGTTGTCCATAATTCGTTCCCTGTTTTGAAGACTTGACTAAGTCCTGTAGCCGATTTGGTGTGCCCTGTCAAATAGTATTTACGATTTTTCCCCGAAGAATTCAACCCCCATGGCACCACACCCCCCGTCTTCCACTGCCCGGATAGGGAGTTTGTGCTATGCGTTGTATGTATTCCGAATGATGGGGCTACTTTTTCTTTGCGGCTTTCGCCTTTTCCAGCTCTGCCTTATACTTTTCAGCCTCAGCCTTCGCCTTTTTCAGGTCTTCTTTGGTAGCTTCCAGATCTTCCGAGCTTGCCTGCTCTTCTTCCTTCGATTTCATCTGGTCTTTCATCTCGTCGAAACCGACATATATGGCAAGGGCGCCTCCAAGCAGGAGCGCGATGGGGATTCCACCCGCAAGCAGGGCAACAAAGGGTTCCCACCACACGAACAGCCCGATAAGCCCCAGAACCGCCGCTATTACACCGCCTATCAATACCTTCATAATCCCCAACCTCCTTCTTTCAAAAATTTACACTCTCCGTTGCGGCAAAGGCATAACAACAGAGTGACACTTCAGCTAACACAAAAATGAGCCGCAGGCAAGACCAAAATAGAGAAAAAGGACTTGCCTAAAAAGGAATATTGCATTATCTTCATAAACTTTCAGACAACTACTATAAAACCCCCTGCCCCTGAGGGGGATGGAAAAGGATTGCTGTATGGTGGAGCTTGATTTTGAGAAGGGAGAGGGGCTGATCCCTGTCGTAGCCCAGGATTATGAGACGGGCGATGTGCTGATGCTGGCCTATATGAACCGGGATGCCTGGTTGCAAACGGTGGAAACGGGGAGGGCGACATACTGGAGCAGATCGCGAAAGTCCCTCTGGGTCAAGGGTGAGACATCCGGTAATGTCCAGACAGTCAAAGAGATCCTCGTGGACTGTGATCTGGATACACTGGTGTTGAAGGTGGACCAGCAGGGAGGGGCCGCATGTCATATGGGCTACAGGTCCTGTTTCTACCGGAGGGTGTCGGGCGGAGAGATGGAGATCATTGGTGAGAGGGTATTCGATCCGGAGGAAGTGTATAAAAAATGAAGAAACTGAAACTGGGCATACCGAAGGGCAGCCTTGAATCCAATACAATCGAGCTTTTCAAGAGGGCTGGATGGCGCATAACCTACGATGCCAGGAGCTATTTCCCCGATATTGACGATGAAGACATCTCATGCGCCCTTGTGAGGGCGCAGGAGATGTCCCGGTATGTCGATGATGGAACCATCGATCTCGGGCTTACCGGGAAAGACTGGATACTGGAAAACGAATCCGACGTTGTGGTGGTTCAGGACCTCGTGTATTCGAAGGCATCCACACGACGGGCCCGGTGGGTGCTTGTGGTGAGGGAGGATTCGCCCATAAAGACCCTTGAAGATATAGCCGGCAAGAAGGTATCCACGGAACTGGTGGGCGTTACCCGCAGATATCTGCAAGAGCGGGGTATAGAGACCCATCTGGAATTTTCCTGGGGCGCCACGGAGGCAAAGGTGGTCGAAGGTCTTGTGGATGCGATCGTTGAGGTTACGGAGACAGGGAGCACCCTCAAGGCCAATAAATTGAAGATCATCCATGAGATCCTGGAAACGAACACCCAACTCATCGCCAACAAAAAGGCATGGGATGACCCGTGGAAGAGGAGAAAGATAGAACAGATAAATGCCCTTCTCTCCGGTTCGCTCATGGCAATGGGCAAGGTCGGTCTCAAGATGAATGTTGCCAAGGAGAATCTGGGGAGGGTTGTCCTGCTCCTTCCCTCTCTCAAGGCCCCCACGACTTCGGGACTCTATGACGAAAACTGGTTTGCCGTCGAAGCCGTTGTGGATCGTGGTATCGTCAGAGATCTGATTCCCCTCCTTCAGGAGGCAGGGGCTGAAGGGATTATAGAATATCCCCTTAACAAGGTATTGTAAAAGGAGACCCGAGAGCATGGCGCGAGAAAAAAAGGTAACCAGAAAAACCACGGAAACGGACATATCGTTCGAGATCAATCTCGACGGAAAAGGGGAGGGGGAGATATCCACAACGATCCCTTTTCTTGATCATATGCTCACCCTCTTTGCGAAACACGGCTTTTTCGATCTGCGTGTGCAGGGAAGCGGGGATACGAACGTGGATTATCATCACCTCGTGGAGGATCTCGGCATATGCTTTGGGCAGGCAGTCAAGGGGGCCCTGGGAGATAAGGAAGGCATGGCCCGTTACGGTGAGGCCTGTGTCCCCATGGATGAGGCCCTGTGCCAGGTCTGTATCGATATTTCCGGGAGGCCGTATCTGGTCTTTAATGCCGAATTCAACGGGAAAAAGATACGGGACTTTGATCCCCTTCTCCTTGAGGAATTTTTCAAGTCCTTTACGGATCACGGGGGAATAACCTTGCACGTAAATGTCATATATGGTAAGAATCCTCACCACATAGCGGAGGCTGTTTTTAAGGCATTTGCCCGTGCGCTGAGGGATGCAGTCTGCATTGATGATCGGATCAAGGGTGTCCTGTCAACAAAGGGGAGCATCTGAGTACACTGTCTGTCACGTTAAAACCCTTTTTATGACATTCCCCGTGGAATCTGGTTGTCGGAAAATCTTACAAAGGGGGGTGATAATTATCAAAAAGCTTCTTTCTTCCTTGGGTCGTTTCCGGTTTTTTATGTGCGGGGTGGTGTGTTTAGCTCTGGTTGCCGGGTGTGGGTTTCACAAAGCGGGTGGATCGACCACCCTTCTTCAGAGGGATGTCCACTTCAAGAAGATTGCCGTTGTCCCTTTTCAGGGGGTTGGTTCCGATGGATCTGCTACCCAGATTGTTCGGTGTCCTATCTCCGGGACAACCTTCAGGGCATGTGGATTTTCGGGAAATCCCGAGACAAAGATAGAGAAACTGTTGCTTGACGGGCTCAAACCTTTCGGAGGGTTCACTGTGATACCCCCCAAGGAGGTTCGTGATATGTATCAAAAGGTGTCCGCCGGCTCGCCGGAAGGTTCCTCTCTGGAGATATTGAAAAAGGTGGGGGAGCAGGTCGGGGCGGACGGCATTATCGCGGGGTACCTCTTCTGTTATCGGGAACGTAAGGGTTTCGATTATTCAGCGGAAAGCCCCGCTTCGATCGCCTTCTGCATTCATCTTATCCGGACCCGGGATGGTGTGTCGGTATGGAGAGGGGTCTTCGACAAGACCCAGAGTTCATTGATGGAAAACATCCTGGATTTTCTTCCCTTTATACGAGGCGGAGGGAAATGGATGACCGCGGAAGAGTTGTCACGAGAAGGCATGCAAGAGATATTGAAGGGCTTTCCGGGCGTGAAGGGAAACTGATAAGTGATCGTAATTCCTGCTATAGATCTGAAGGAGGGCAGATGTGTGCGCCTTCTTCAGGGTGACTTTGATCTGCCGACGGTGTATTCGGACCACCCCGCCGATATCGCGCTACGGTGGCAGGAAAAGGGGGCACAGCGCATTCACGTCGTGGATCTCGACGGTTCGCGTGACGGACTGCCCCGGAACAGGGACGCTATCGAGGAGATTGTCCGCGCGGTGGATGTTCCCCTGCAGGTAGGTGGCGGGATACGGGACATGAAGACCGTTGACGCGTATCTTTCCCTGGGCGTGGGCTATGTGATCTTGGGGACCGTTGCCCTGAAAGACAAGCCGTTTGTCCTTGATGCGTGCGCCGGGCGCCGGGGACATGTCATCCTTGCCCTTGACGCCCGAGACGGCAGGGTCGCTGTTGAGGGGTGGACTGAAAGCACCGATTGGTCTCCCGCGGAGATTGCCGCGCAGTATGAAGGATGCGGACTGGATTCTATCATATACACCGATATACAGCGGGACGGTATGGAATCGGGTGTCAACATTGAATCCACAAACCTGCTTGCCGAATCTGTCGATATCCCGATCATTGCCTCGGGCGGCGTCGCGAATATCCATGACATCGACCGGCTCCTCAAGACGGGAGGCCCGGGGATCATGGGCGTTATTACCGGAAGGGCACTCTACAACGGGGCCCTGAAACTAGAAGATGCCATAGCGCGAGTTGCGGGCTTTGCGTAGGAGGACGGTGATATGGAGGAGTGTATATTTTGCAGGATCATACAGGGTGAGATACCCGCGAGCATTGTCTACGAGTCCGCCGATGCCCTGGCCTTTGACGATGTCAACCCGATGGCCCCCGTGCATGTGGTGGTCGTCCCGAAGACGCATGTGGCCACCCTCATGGATGTCAAGGACGGCGGCATGATGGAAGGCCTGCTGACGGCGGTGCAGGAGGTTGCAAAGATAAAGGGGATCACTGCGAAAGGTTTCAGGACTATTATCAACTGTAATGAAGATGGCGGTCAGGTAATCTTTCACCTGCATATTCATGTTCTGGGAGGCAGGAAGTTGAGTGATGATATGGGGTGACGGGAGAGATCTGCTGCCCCTGTGATACGGAACAAGAGAGAGGTATAGAGCGGTAATGGATATAAAAAAACAGGTATCGGACGCGATGATCAAGGCGGCCAAGGCCAAGGACGAGGAGACCTTGTCGACGCTTCGAATGGTCACAGCAGCCGTGCATAACAAGGAGATAGACCTCAAGGACCAATTTGGCGAGCAGGAGATGCTGCAGGTGCTCTCCTCCATGATAAAGCAGAGGAAGGATTCCGTTGAGCAGTTCAGAGAGGGTGGAAGGCTCGAACTTGCGGAAAAAGAGGCAAAGGAGATAGAGGTTATTCAGGGATTTATGCCTGAGCAGTTGTCTGAGGAAGAGATCCGTGCGCAGATCGAAAAGGCGATAGACGCGGCCGGCGCGACCAGCATTCGGGACATGGGAAAGGTGATGAAGCTTCTGATGCCCATGGTGACGGGAAGGGCCGACGGAAAAACCGTGGGTGAGATGGTCAAGGCGCGATTATCCTGAGCCACCGGACCCCAAACGTGCCCGTGTCCAGAGAGGTGGGAGCGTCTTGAAGGGATATATTCCTCAGGAAAAGATAGGAGAGATCAAGAGCCGGGTCAATATCGCCGATCTTATCTCCGAATACGTTACCCTGAAAAAGGCCGGCAAAAATTTTGTCGGCCTCTGTCCCTTTCATAAGGAAAAGACGCCCTCTTTCAGTGTGAATCCCGAGAAACAGATCTTTTACTGCTTCGGCTGCGGGGAGGGGGGAGATATCTTTGCCTTCCTGATGAAACTGAACGGCATATCCTTTGCCGAGTCGGCGCGATACCTGGCTAACAAGGCGGGGATAGACCTGCCGGTCAGGAGAATCACCGGTGAGGAAAAAGTCAGGGCAACCGAGAAGGAAAAGCTGGGAAGGATAAACGCCATAGCGGCGGAGTATTTCTCCGCGCAGCTCTCTTCCGAGCGTGGCCGACCGGTCCGTGATTACCTTGACACGCGGAAGATGGGCGGCGCCATTGTTGAAGGATTTCGTCTGGGGTATGCCCCGGAGGGGTGGAACAACCTTACCTCCCATCTTGAGGGGAGAAAGGTTCCCCTCAAACTTGCCGAGAAGACCGGTCTTATCATATCCAAAGATACGGGCGGATTCTATGACCGCTTTCGCGGGAGGTTGATCTTTCCGATAGAAGACCTGAGCGGCGCTGTAGTGGCCTTCGGCGGCCGGTCCATCGGTTCCGATATGCCGAAATATATTAATTCGCCCGAGTCTCCCGTCTATACCAAGGGAAGGGTTCTGTACGGGATGTCCAGAACGAAGGACGCCATCCGCGACCGGGATTATGCTGTCTTGGTCGAAGGGTATATCGACCTCCTCTCCCTGTGGAATGCGGGGGTGAACAATGTCGTAGCGACGCTGGGTACCGCGCTGACCAGGGAACAGGTCGAACTGATCAGACGATTCACGCACAATGTTGCCGTCATCTTTGATCCTGATGAGGCGGGCAGGCATGCTGTGGAGCGGAGCCTGAAACTGTTCCTCGAAGAAAATATGCGTGCCCGGGTGGTCGTTCTTCCCGAGGGATATGATCCGGATGATTATGTAAAGAAATACGGAGCGGTCGCCCTGGAAGAGGCGATCGCCCATGCCCCGATGATGGTCGACTACTATATAGATACCATCATGGGCTCTACCGATACGCTCGAAGACAACCTGGATGCCATCAGGGATTCGGTATTATTCATAAGCACGATCGGAGATCCGATTGAACGGGATCTCTTTATAAAGAGGGTGTCTGAAAGACTCGGCATCGACCAGAAGCTCTTAAGGGATAAAGTGAGAAAGACAGCTTCCGGCCGGAAGGATGCCAGCCCTGCCCCCTCCCCGGGAAAAAGGATGGGGAGGGTTGACATTGTGGAATTAAACCTTATCTATATGATGATGGAGTATCCCGAAAAAGTTCCCATTGCAATCGAAGAGGGCATCCTCGATTGCTTCGACTCGGAGGAGTTGAAAAGGCTGGGACAGACGATAAGCGGGGAGGCAGGTGACATGGCCTCTCTGGTCGGCGATCTGGAAGGTGGTCCGGTGAAGGAGAGACTCTTGAAATTGATGATGGAGCGACCTTTCTCCGACAGAGAGATTGCCGACAGAGTTTTTGACGACAACATCAAACAGGTCCGGAACAAATGGTATAAGGGCAGACATGCTCTGCTCAAGAGGGAACTGATCAAGGCCCAACATACAGGCGACAGGGCGCTCAGCGACAGGGCGCTCAGGGACAGAGATAGATTGTTAAAGGAAGAGAGAGGACTGGCCAACAATGAAAAAGGCGATCAAATCTGAAGAAGTAAATAAACTTATTTCGCTGGGCAAGGGGAAAGGGTTCCTTACGTATGACGATATCAATGATATGCTGCCGTCCGAAGTCATATTCTCAGAACAGATAGACGATATACTGACCGTTTTCCACGAGAAAAACATTGAAGTTGTCGATACCGATCGGGACGAGAGGGATGCCGATAAACAGGGGGACAAGACCGACGAGGGGGAGAAAAAGATAAAAAATGAGATTCCCCCTCTACCGATATCCGCCCTCGGGAAGACAGGGGATCCCGTCAAGATGTACCTGAGGGAGATGGGGCTTGTATCCCTGCTCAGCCGCGAGGAGGAGGTGAGGATCGCAAAGAAGATTGAGAAGGGGGAAAAGAGGATCATGGAGGCCCTTTTCAGTCTGCCGGTCTTTATAAAAGAAGTCGTGGACATAGGCGAGAAACTCACAAACGGCGAGATACGAATAAAAACGGTCGTTGATAATCTTGAAGACGAAAGCGGTTTTACCGAGGAGGATGTATATCGCGATCGGGTACAGAAGTTTGCCACCAAGGTGGCCACGTTGGATGCACGCAATGCCGTTCTGAAGACGGAACTGAAGGGGAAAAAGCTCAGCGCCGCAAAGGAGGAAGATCTCAGGAGGGAACTGGAAAAAAATACCAAAGGGATTGTACGCTTCTGCAAAGATATTAATTTCAATAAGAGACGCATCAATGCGATGGTCCTCAAACTTAACGACACCGTTACCGACCTCAACAGGGGCGAGCAGGCGATACATCAATGTGTGGGAAAGACGGGCATGTCACTCAACGCCTTGGACAGGCTGTTCTCCCGGATGAGAGAGGGGGAAGAGAACCAGGTTTCCAAAGAGACCGGTATCCCTGTTCGAACATTGCAGGAGTACGAGAAGATAATCCGGGAGGCGCGTAATAGCAGAAAGAGGATCGCCGCGCAGATTGGTGTTCCCAAGGAAGAATTGAAGATGATCGTCACCTCCATAAAGGGGGGTGAGTCTGAGGCAAACCGCGCGAAGAGAAAACTGATAAAGGCAAATCTCAGATTGGTCGTCAGCATTGCCAAGAAATATACGAACCGGGGCCTGCAATTCCTGGACCTCATCCAGGAGGGAAACGTGGGACTGATGAAGGCCGTTGAAAAGTTTGAATATCAGAGGGGGTATAAATTCTCCACGTATGCGACGTGGTGGATACGGCAGGCCATCACACGGGCTATAGCGGACCAGGCACGAACAATACGGATACCGGTCCATATGATTGAAACCATAAACAAGCTTATCAGGACTTCGCGGTACCTGGTTCAGGAACTGGGGAGAGAACCGACCCCTGCAGAAATCTCAGAGAAGATGGAATTCCCCCTGGAGAAGGTCCGAAAGGTATTAAAGATTGCCAAAGAACCGATATCTCTGGAGACCCCCATCGGTGAGGAAGAGGACAGCTCTCTCGGGGATTTTATAGAGGACAAGAAGGTCCTGTCCCCCTCCGATGCCACCATGAGCATGGATCTTGCCCAGCAGACCAGAAAAATACTGTCTACTCTGACACCGCGGGAAGAGAAGGTCTTAAGAATGCGTTTCGGAATCAGCGAGAAGGCCGATGTGGGGATGAATCCGGAGGGGAAGACGGTACATTCGGATGATGACGTGGAACGGGCCATGCAGATTGAAGACAATGTGTTAAAGAAGATGAGAGGGGCCTCGAGAAGGAGAGAAATAAAGGGGGGAATCAAGTAGAGGCCCATCTTGCAAGATGAGATATGACACATGCCATCCACCTCTTTATGTGGGATGGGGATCAATCACAGGTGGCCACGGCCTCAATCTCCAGGGGGGCGTCTTTGGGCAGACGGCCTACCGCGACACAGCTCCTGGCCGGGCGCGATTCTCCAAAGTACTCCGTGTATATGGTGTTGAACTGCGTAAAACAGTCCATGTCTGTCAGAAAGATCGTGACCTTTACAACGCGGTCGAGACTCGACTTTCCTTCCTCCAGTATATGTATAAGATTATCAAGGACTGTGCGTGCCTGGAGCTCAAAGGGGCCTTTTACGACCTCTCCGGTTCCCGGATCGATGGGTATCTGCCCGGAGATGTACAGCCATCCGTCGGCCTTGACTGCCTGAGAATAGGGACCTACCGGTTTGGGTGCTCCTTTGGTATGAATGATCTGTCTGCCCATGGTTTTTGTACCCCCTTTTTCCGTTTCAATTGACAGTAAGAGCGGAGAGATGTCAACCAAATAGTTGCAACAAGTGGGATCGTTTGTTACACGGTTTGGATATATAATGAATACCGTTCCGGAAATTATCATGGAAACAATACTGACAGTCACACAACTGACCGGGATCATAAAACAGACCCTGGAGGGGGGCTTCGGGCCCATATGGGTGACCGGAGAAATATCCAATCTGCGTCGCCCAGCCTCGGGCCACGTATATTGCACCCTGAAGGACGAGGCCAGCCAGATACGCGCAGTTGTCTTTAAGGGCGCGGCGAAAAAGATTGGTTTTGATCTTGAAGACGGGATGAAGATTGTCTGCAGGGGGAGACTGAATGTCTACCCCGCACGTGGTGAGTATCAACTCATCATTGATGCCGCGGAGCCGAAAGGTCTTGGGGCTCTCCAGATGGCCTTTGAACAGCTCAAGGGGCGTCTGGAGAAAGAGGGCCTGTTCGACCCTTCCCACAAGAGACAGATTCCCTTCCTTCCCCAAACGATCGGGATCGTTACCTCTCCTTCAGGAGCGGCCATCAGAGATATACTGAACATCACCGCCAGGAGACTCCCGTCCGTCGATCTGATGATTGCCCCCGCGGCCGTCCAGGGGGCAGAGGCGCCCCGCGAGATATGCCGTGCCATAGCGGACCTGAATGCAGTCGGTGTCGATGTCATTATCGTCGCCCGGGGAGGGGGCTCACTTGAGGACCTGTTCTGCTTTAACGATGAACGTGTCGCGCGGGCGATCCGGGCCTCGGGGATTCCCGTCATATCAGCCGTTGGCCATGAGATTGACTTTACGATCGCCGATTTTGTGGCCGATCTCAGGGCCCCGACCCCTTCAGCCGCCGCGGAACTGGTGGTTCCCGACAGGAGGGACTTGTTGGAACGAACACAGAGACTGCGAGAGCGGCTGATACATGCCTGCCAGGTATCGCTGCGCGGATGGAGAACCAGCGCGGCATTTTTCGCAGAGCGCCTGCGTGATCCGAAGGGGAGGATTGCGGATCTGAGGATGGCACTGGATGATCGGTATACCAGGCTGGAGACACGGATCCGGTCCCGTATCGATACCCTTCGCGGCATCCTTCAGCGAGATGTGTCTCTCCTCGACACGCTCAGCCCCCTGTCCGTCTTACAGAGGGGGTTTGGTATCGTACGGTTGTCTGATGGAACCGTTGTCAGGGATGTGGGCCTGCTCGCGGTGAATGACAGCGTCGATGTGAAGGTTTCATCGGGGAGCTTTACGGCACGGGTAACCACTATCTTACAGGAGCAAAGCAATGGCGGAAAAAAAGTTTGAGAAAGCCCTGGAAAAGCTGGAAGAGATTGTGAAAAAGATGGAAAATGGGGATCTGTCCCTCGAAGAGTCGCTCAAGGCCTTTGAAGAGGGGGTCAAACTCTCCCACCTCTGCGCCGACAGGCTGGATGAGGCGGAGAGGAAGGTCAGTATCCTTCTCAGGGAGGATGATACGCTCCAGGTCAGGCCGTTTGGGGAAAGGGATGGAGATGACGAAGAACCGGAAGATATCGCTTAAAGAGTATCTTGAGACAAAAAAAGAAATAGCCGACAAGGCCCTTGACACATACCTTCCGGCAGGAGGCGGACCTTCCTCTGAGATCCGTGAGGCCATGCGCTATACCCTCTTTGCCGGTGGAAAGCGGCTCCGGCCGGTGCTGTGCATGGCCTCGGCGGAAGCGGTCGGCGGAAACGCGGAACTGGTCCTGCCCGTTGCCTGCGCCATTGAGATGGTCCATACCTATTCCCTGATACATGATGACCTGCCGGCGATGGATAATGATGACTACCGGAGGGGGAAGCCCTCGAATCATAAGGTGTTCGGGGAGGGTATAGCCGTTCTGGCGGGGGACGCCCTTCTCACGGAGGCCTTCTGCCTGCTGTCCAAAAACAATCCGGGGATCTCCCCGAAGACAGGTCTGTCGATTATCCACGAAATTGCCACAGCAGCCGGATTTCAGGGTATGGTCGGCGGCCAGGTGGCGGACCTCAAGGCAGAGGATGAGTTGGTGGATATGGAGCAGGTGCATTACATACACACCCATAAGACACAGGCGCTGATAACCGTCTCCATCCGCGCTGGCGTACTGATAGCCGATGCCGGTGAAGATGATCTAAATGCCCTTTCGGAATATGGACAAAAGATGGGGCTTGCCTTTCAGATAGCGGACGATATACTGGATATCGAAAGCTGCAGGGAGGTCCTGGGGAAGAATACCGGGAGTGACGAGGGGCGCGGCAAGGCGACCTACCCCGCCCTGATCGGCCTTGAGGCGTCCAGGGAAGAGATGCGAAGGCTGGTGGAAGGTGCGCTGTCCGAGATAGACCGGTTTGGTGAACAGGCCGATCCCCTGAGGATGATAGCGCGGTTTATCGTCGAACGGAAGTCATAGCTCTTAAAAAAAGACTTTGACAGGATAACAGGATATACAAAAAGTTAAGATCAAATAACCAGGCATGAGGATTTAAATCAGGAGAGTTTGATCCTGAAAGTCCTGTTAATCCTGTCTAGTTTTTTCAAGGATCTGGAGAAGATTATTTATGGATGAAAAAAAGGGGATACTGGAGGGGATCAACAGCCCTGAAGATATCCGATGCCTCGAGATTGAAGACCTGAACGCCCTTGCCGGGGAGATCAGGCAGAAGATGCTGGAGGTCGTTTCCAGAAACGGCGGTCACCTTGCACCCTCTCTGGGGGCCGTGGAGCTTACCCTTGCCATCCATTATGTCTTCAACACGCCCCGGGACAAGGTCGTCTGGGATGTAGGGCACCAGGCGTACGCGCACAAGATCATCACGGGGAGGCGGGAGGCCTTTGACTCGCTCAGAAAGATGGGGGGTATCAGCGGATTCCCCAAAAGGGGAGAGAGCGTGTATGATGTCTTCGGCGCGGGACACAGCAGCACCTCTATCTCCGCAGCGTCAGGAATTGCCGATGCCCGTTGTCTCAAGGAGGATCATTTCAAGGTAATCGCTGTCATCGGAGACGGCTCCATGACGGCCGGGATGGCATTTGAGGCGCTCAACTGGTCCGGGGAGCGAAAGAAGGACCTGATCATTATACTGAACGATAATGAGATGTCTATCTCGCCGAACGTGGGCGCTATGTCGTCCTATCTGAATCGTGTCATGGCAGGGCAGCAGATTACAAAGCTGAGAGCAAAGATCCATGACTTCCTGAAGACCGTTCCCGGTGTGGGGGAACAGATCATCAAGTTTGCCCGGAAGGCCGAGGAATCGTTAAAGAGTTTTGTCGTCCCGGGGATGTTGTTTGAAGAACTGGGATTCAAGTATATCGGGCCGATTGAAGGACATCGGCTGGATCACCTGATAAAACATCTCCAGAATGTGCGGGCCATGGATCGGCCCGTCCTGGTCCATGTCATTACCAAAAAGGGGAAGGGGTATCGATTTGCCGAGGAGGAGCCGTCCCGGTTTCACGGGATCGGCCCGTTTGATATTGCTACGGGGAAATCCATTGTGTCTGATAACGCCAGCCCCTCCTACACCCAGGTGTTCGGCCGTACGATGGTACAACTGGCGCGCGAAGATACCCGCATCGTTGCGATCACGGCAGCCATGACGGGGGGGACCGGTCTTGACCGGTTTGCCAGCGAGATTCCCGAACGGTTCTATGATGTCGGCATTGCCGAACAGCACGGTGTTACCTTTGCCGCGGGCCTGGCCACCGAGGGATTTGTCCCCGTTGTTGCGATATATTCCACCTTTCTCCAGAGGGCCTATGACCAGGTGCTCCATGACGTGTGCCTGCAGAACCTCCCCGTCGTGTTCGCCCTCGACCGGGGGGGGGTCGTTGGGGACGATGGGCCCACACACCACGGGCTTTTCGATTTCTCTTACCTTCGATGCATACCGAATATCGTTGTCATGGCCCCGAAGGACGAAAACGAGCTCCAGCACATGCTCAAGACGGCCGTAGAGTGTGGAGGCCCTGCCTCAATACGCTACCCCCGTGGCAGCGGTATAGGCGTTCGCATTGATGAGGTACCGGAGACCATCGAGATAGGGAAGGCACAGATCGTCCGTGAAGGGGGAGATCTGGCGATCATAGCGATCGGCTCCACGGTATATCCCTCCCTTGAGGCCGCCGAGATACTTGCGGGAGAACAGATCGAGGCGACCGTTGTCAACAGCCGGTTTGTCAAACCCCTCGACAGGACTTTGCTGTGCGAGATAGCCTCCTCGTTCAAAAGGATTGTCACCGTCGAAGAGAATGTCCTGATGGGTGGTTTCGGCAGCGCGGTCCTTGAACTTTTTGGGGAGACGGGGATCTCGGGGGCTGAGGTAAAGAGACTCGGTATCGGGGACGCATTCGTGGAACAGGGGACACAGACCCAGCTCAGGAAACAACAGGGTATTGATGCACAGGGCATAGCGCAGGCCGTTCGAAACATGATGGTCCCCTAAGGACCCGAATCAGATGAAAACGAACCATCCCAAAGTCAGATTGGATAGACTCCTGGTTGACAGGGGCATCGCGGCGACCCGTGAGAAGGCAAAAGCGCTCATCATGTCAGGCCTGGTGGTGGTCGAAGAGGAGCGAATCGACAAGGCAGGGACCCTTATACGTCACGATGCCGGGATACGGCTCAAGGGGGGCACAAATCCCTATGTCAGCAGAGGAGGCTTGAAGCTTGAAGGCGCCCTGCAGTCGTTTGGCATCGATGTGAAGGGTGTCGTGGCCCTGGATATCGGCGCCTCCACGGGTGGGTTTACCGATTGCCTCCTTCAGGGAGAAGCACAAAAGGTATATGCGGTAGACGTGGGATATGGCCAGATCGACTGGAAACTCCGGACAGACAAACGAGTGGTCCTCTTTGAGAAGACCAATATCAGGTACTTTACCGGTGAGGGAATCGATGACGAGGTAGACCTGGCGGTTATCGATGTCTCCTTTATTTCACTGAAACTGGTCCTGCCCGTTGCGGTCAAACTCATCGGTGGGGATGCCGCCATCCTTGCTCTGGTCAAACCTCAGTTTGAGGCGGGGAGGGGTGAGGTAGGCAAGGGTGTCATTCGGGACCCACGCATCCACCAAAAGGTCGTTGAAGAGATCGTGACATTTTCCGCTGGCCTGGGTCTTGAGGTATTGGGGACCTGTGAATCTCCCATTACCGGTCCGGCCGGAAACAGGGAATTTTTTATGTATGCCCGCAGGTGATAACATCTTGCATGGGGACGAATAGTGGGAATCAGGCTTGCCGAGACAGCGGGTTTTTGTATGGGGGTGAAGAGGGCAGTGGACATGGTCCTCGCGCTGACCCGTCACAGGAGTGGTGTGGAGGTGTATACCTATGGCCCCCTGATACACAATCCCCAGACCGTCGAACTTCTCAGGGAACGGGGCGTTGTCCCGGTGGACAGTATTGATTCGGTTCGGGAGGGGATCATGGTGATACGGGCCCATGGGATATCCCCGCAGGAAAAGGAACGGATCAGGGAAAGAGGGATAGAGATCGTAGACGCCACCTGCCCGCGCGTTGCAAGCGTCCAGGCGATCATCAAGAAGCATGCTGCACGTGGTTATGCGATTATCATAGTCGGGGACAGGGAGCATCCGGAGGTCGCCAGCCTCCTGGGGTATGCCTCAGACAGGGGGATTGTTATTAGCAACACAAACGATGTCGGCAATCTTCCCCCCTGCGATAAGGTGTGCGTTGTTGCCCAGACAACGCAGAATTCGGCGAGATATAAGGAGATAGCGGGTGAGATCACTTGCAGATTTCCGGGGGCCATGATTTTTGATACCATATGCGATTCAACCGAGCAGAGACAGGCCGAGATCAAAAAGATGGCCTCCGAGATGGACGGCATCATCATTGTGGGCGGGAAGGACAGTGCGAATACCCGGAGGCTTGCCGAGATATCCCGTGACTGCGGGACGCGAACGCTGCATATCGAGACCGCCGAAGAGCTTGACGATGCTGATTTAAATGGATGCAGGGACGTTGGTGTCTCTGCGGGGGCATCAACCCCGAACTGGATCACCGAGGGTGTGATAGACTCTCTCACCCACAGCAGGAGGGGGGAGATGCCGGGGGCATTGAGGGCCCTCTACAATCTCTGGATATTTCTTGTCAGGACAGACCTTTCCTCGGCCATTGGCGCCGCCTTCCTCTCACTCGTCAGCATGTTGCTCCAGGGCCTTGACATACAGGTGACACACATGCTCATCGCCTCGCTGTGCGTATATGCCATACATACCATAAACAGACTGCAGGGTAGAAGCTTCGGACGGATCAAGGGGAGCTTCAGGGAAAAATCCTACATACAATACAAGGGAATCTACATGGCGGTCGCCATAGCCTCTCTTGCCCTCGCACTGGTGTTGTCCTTCATGGCAGGGCCGGCACCCTTTATCCTGGTCGGGTCGATTGCACTCTTTGGCGTGCTCTATACGGTCAACGTGTGGGGGAAAAGGCTGGAGGATCTCCCCGGTTCCAAGAACTTTTTTACCGCTATGGCCTGGGCTGCCGTGACTGCCGTGGTCCCGAGTATAAGCGTTAACCTGGAAGTGTCCTGTAGTATGGTGGTGGCTTTTGTCTTTGTGTTTGCCCTTGTCTTCTCAAAATCAGTTCTTTCGGATACCCTCGATATTCAGAGCGATCGCCTGATCGGCCGGGAAACGATCCCCATTGTGATGGGAGAGGGTCCTGCCAGGATCCTGTTGAAGGGTATAGCGGTTCTGACCGGCATAGTGCTGATCGCCGCACTGCCCGCCGGTTGCACCCCTTCGTTGAGTCTGGCACTGCTGGCGCCGGTGTTTTATATATGGATTTGTCTAGGACTTTGTGATAAAAAAATCCGGTTTTCCAGGATGGCGCTGGAGGGGTTACTGGGTGCAAGCTATGTGATCGCCGGTTTGATCGCCGGCCTCTGGTTTATTGTGACAAAACTGTAGGAATCCGTGGTCCAAGGGGGGATCGTCGATGCATATAAGAGTGTGGAACGTGATCGTTGTGGGATTGCTCTGCGTAATGCTTTCAGCCTGCGGGGAATTGCGCTTTTCGCGGGTTGCGCCGGGCATCGCTAAGTTTCATCCTGAAAAGATATACGTGCTTCCGGTTAATACGGGCGTCTATAAAGAAGAGGCGGGGGGAATAGCCGACGACCTTATCGTGGATATTGTCAAGAGAACGGGTTGGTTTTCCAACGTTGTTTCTCCGGAAGAAGCGGCAAAACTGGCGGAAAACGACAGCAGGCTGAGGGATGCCGTTACCCAGTATCTCGCGAAGTTGAAGACGGTACATTACTCCGACCCTGATATGAGCAGGTATATCGGTACGGCATTAAACGTTGATGCCCTTCTTGTTGTTGGTGTTGAATTTTGGAACTATACAAACCAGGGGGATGATAAGCTTGCCAAGGCGGGCTTTACTATGGATCTGGTGGCGGTGCCAACGGGCGAGATTATGTGGCAGGCGAACCACTGTGATACGGAAAACTACAAGTGGATCAAGCCTGATCTGGCCAATTTTGTGCGGGGCGTGGCAAAAGAGATGATTTCGCACATGCCGCATTAGTAAGCTCGAAAGGATTCTCCGCATTTTTTTGCGGGGAAGGCTTTCGCAAGCGCACTTATCCCGTTTGTCGGGGCTAGTAAGCTAGAAATTATTCTCCGCGTTTTTCCGCGGGGATAATTTCGTGAGCGCATTAGTAAGATAGAAGTTGCTTTCT
>CAYXUH010000002.1:24300-30159 GCA_964468685.1 uncultured Syntrophaceae bacterium
ACTTATCCCCTTTAGTGGGACTTATCCCGCTTGTCGGGGCGAGTAAGCTCGTTAACGTTCGTACCTCGTTTATCGGGGCTATGAAAGACAGGTGCCTGGCATGAAAGAAAAGGCACGCGCGGCCCTGGAGGATGTCTGACCTAACCTGCAGGCGGATGGTGGAGACGTTGGGCTTGTCGATGTGGCCGATGGGGGCATCGTGAAGGTAAGATTGACTGGTGCCTGCGGGAGTTGCCCTATGGCCCAGATGACGTTGAAGATGGGGATCGAAAAATATCTCGAGCAGAAGGTTCCCGAGGTTGTTGAAGTGGTGGCGGTTTAATCCCGATAAATCGGGATAAATTTTTCGGAGGATAGCATACAATGGCATATGTCATTACTGATGAGTGTATCGCGTGTGGAAGCTGTGAAGACGAGTGTCCTGTGGCAGCGATAAGTGAGGGGGAAGACAGATATGTTATCGACCCTGAACTGTGCACCGATTGCGGTGCCTGTGCCGATATTTGTCCAGTGGAGGCCATAGAGCCCCCCGAGACAAAGGGCAAATAGCGGCCCCGACGTGCCGGGGACGGTTTTATTCCCTGTTTGTGAGGCCGGGTGACATGGGTTTATTCGTTACATTTGAGGGAATCGAAGGCTCCGGGAAGACAACCCAGATCAGAAAGGCCGTGGACTACCTTGAGGAAAAGGGAATACCATGTGTTATGACGGGCGAGCCGGGGGGAACCCCTCTCGGGAGCGAGCTGAGGAAAATCCTGCTGGATAAGACGGTGCTTGCGCTGTCCGGCAGGACGGAGTTGTTGCTCTTCGCTGCGGACCGGGCCCAGCATGTCGAAGAGGTCATAGCTCCCGCGATGAAAAAGGGAAAGGTGGTGTTGTGCGACCGCTTTTCCGACGCCACTGTCGCGTATCAGGGGTATGGCAGAGGGCAGGACAAAGGGTACGTACGGTCACTATGCGATTTCGCGTCTCGATCACTGGTTCCCGATATGACCTTCCTTTTCGATATTTCCGCTGATACGGGGCTCGGCAGGATCATAGATCGTGCACACAAGGCGGGGGATGTCCCCCGTGAGGACCGTTTTGAGAGGGAACGCCTGAAATTTCATGAAATAATCAGGGATGGGTACCTTGACCTGGCCCGGGAGGAACCGGAGCGATTCAGGGTCATAGACGCATCCAGAGACATTGATGTGGTGCACCGTGATGTGCGTATCCATTTGAAGGGGTTAATTGAAAGATAGGGCTTATGCCGTTTTGCGATATTTATGGTCAGGGCAGGCAGATAGACGTACTCCAAAGCGCCATGAAAAGAGAACGTGTCCCGCATGCGTACCTTTTCCATGGCATACAGGGTATCGGAAAGAAGACCACGGCACAGGCCTTCGCACAGGCCCTGAATTGCCGCGAGAACAATGCCGATTTCTGCGGCAGGTGTCCTTCATGCCTCAAGGCAGGCCGTCGCAGCCATCCCGATATCGTTATGATAGAACCCGAAGGGATCTTCATAAAGATCGACAAGATCAGAGACCTCCAGAATCAGACACAATTCAGGCCGCTTGAGGGGAGAAAGAAGGTTTTCATACTGGCGGATGCGGACAAGATGAATGATGCCTCGGCCAACGCCCTTCTGAAGACCCTTGAGGAACCGAGTTCCTTCAATATCCTGATATTGACAACATCTCGTATCCATAAGCTCCCCCAGACGATCATATCGCGATGTCAGCAGGTACGGTTTCAACCGTTGCGGGCTGAGGCTGTCGCCTCTTTTCTGATAGACACATTGTCGATGGACGCACAGGCGGCACGGGCCGTCGCCGCCTCGGCCGGGGGAAGTATCGGCAGGGCACTGGATATACGCAAGGAATCGTTGCTTGACTTTAAACAAGAGGTGACCGGAATACTTTCCGCCGCCGCTCGTGTCCCCCTGGATATGATCTTCCTTGCAGACACCTTCGGAAAGGATAGAGACTCCGCCGTGCAGCGGCTTGATATTTTCAGGGAGTGGTACAGAGATATGCTGGTATATCGAGAGCTGCACGATGTGGGCAGACTCATGCACCAGGATATTGCCGAAGCCACAAAGGAATTTTCAGAAAAAATGGCAGGTGCCGACATCCTGGACAATATAAAGACCATACGGCATGCCCAGGGTGCCATTGAACAGAACGCCAACAGACAATTGATACTGGAATCCATGACATTCCAGCTCAAGACCTTCAGCCAGGTGTAAAATGGAACAACACGATACCAAGAGTATTGTAGGTGTCAGATTTAAAGACAAGGGGAAGGTGTATTCGTTCGACGCCGCCGGCTTTGTTCTGGAGGAGGGAGACAAGGCTATTGTAACTACCGAGTCGGGACCGGCGATGGGCTCTGTCGCAACCGGTCTTCGTGTCCTTTCCCGTGACAAATTGCCTCGCACCCTCCGAAAGGTTGTGCGCAGGGCCACCGACGCAGACATGCAGGCCCATGAAGGGAATGTGAAAACGGAGGACGAGGCACTGGCCTTTTGCATGGAGAAGATCAAGCAGAGGAATCTTTCCATGCGGCTGGTCAATGTGGAGGCACTCTTCGATAAAAGCAAACTGGTTTTTTACTTTACTGCGGAAAGCAGGATCGATTTCAGGGAACTGGTAAAAGACCTGGTACGAAAGTATAAGACACGGATCGAGCTGAGGCAGATCTGGGTCAGAAGCGAGGCCCGTCTGTATGGGGGCATCGGCATGTGTGGTAGGGAACTCTGTTGTTCCAGCTTTCTCAATAGCTTTGCTCCGGTGTCGATCAAGATGGCCAAGGAGCAGAACATGCTTCTTAACCCGGAAAAGATATCGGGTCTGTGCGGACGGCTTATGTGTTGCCTTGCCTTTGAGCATGAGCAGTATACGGAGGCGAAGAAGAATATGCCCAAGATCGGGAAGATCGTGATCACCCCGGAGGGAAAAGGCAAGGTGCTGAGGCAGAAAATACTTGAGAGAATGGTCGTTGTGGATCTCGGTGACGGGAAAGAGGTAGAGGTGCCGGTGGACGAGATTCAGAGAGAAGACAAGGACCGAAGGCCGGCGGCAGAGAAAAAGAAATAATGATTTCGGAGAAAAACATGAAAAATTTTTACGTCACGACACCTATATATTACGTCAATGCATCTCCACACATAGGGCATGCGTACACCACCATCGTGGCCGATGTCATGGCTCGGTTTCACCGGATGGCAGGGGTCCAGACCTATTTTCTGACCGGTACTGACGAACATGGAGACAAGGTCGCGGAGGCCGCGCGGGAGGCAGGTGTAAGCCCTCAGGAATATGCGGACAGGATAAGCGGACAGTTCAGGGCCCTCTGGCCGAAGCTCTCGATAACCAACGATTATTTTGTCAGGACGACGGACTCGGATCATAAAGAGGTGGTCAGATCGATACTGCAGAAGGTCTATGACGCGGGGGACATCTATTTTGGTGAGTACGAGGGGCATTACTGTGTGGGGTGTGAGCGCTTCTATCGGGAGAGCGAGCTGGTAGATGGTATGTGTCCGGATCACCTCACCGTTCCCGAAACCAGAAAAGAAAGTAATTACTTCTTCCGGATGAGCAAGTACCAGGACTGGCTGATCGGTCATATCCGGGACAACCCTGACTTTATCAGACCGGAGAGATATAGAAATGAGGCCCTTGCCTTTCTGAAGGAACCGCTCGAAGACCTCTGCATATCGAGGCCCAAGACCCGGCTGACCTGGGGGATAACCCTCCCCTTCGATGAGCAGTATGTGACCTATGTGTGGTTTGACGCTCTGATCAACTATCTGACGGGAATCGGCTACCCCGACAGTGAGGAATACAGGACCTTCTGGCCCGTCTCACAACACCTAATAGCCAAGGATATCCTCAAGCCGCACGGCATCTACTGGCCCACCATGCTGAAGGGGGCAGGGATAGAACCCTATCAGCACCTGAACGTCCACGGGTACTGGAATATCGACCGGAACAAGATGTCGAAAAGCCGCGGAACCGTGGTGAAGCCCCTCGACCTGAAAGACACGTACGGACTGGATGCGTTCCGCTATTTTCTGATGAGGGACATGGTCTTCGGCCTCGATTCAAACTTCAGCGAAGAGGCCTTTGTCCAGAGAATAAACGCCGATCTGGCGAATGACCTGGGAAACCTGGTCAGCCGGTCTCTCTCCATGGCAGTGAAATATTGCGAGGGCAGGGCGCCTGCCGCCACCGATCATCCGGATGATGTCCCCCTCATTGCGAAGGCGGCGGATCTCTTCCCCGAGGTACAGGTATCTTTCCGGGCTCTGCAGTTCCATAAGGCCCTTATCTCTATCTGGGAGTTTATCAATCTGACAAACCGGTACATCGTGGAATGGGAACCCTGGGTCCTGGCAAAGGACACCTCTGCTAAAGCACGATTGGACACGGTTATCTACAACATACTGGAGGCCCTCCGTGTCATAGCCGTTCTGATTACCCCCTTCATGCCTGACTCTGCCGGGGATATCCTGTCCCGGCTCGGTATCGAGGATATTGAATCCCAGAAATTCAGCAGCATAGACACATGGGGCGGCCTTCCGGTGGGCAGTGCCGTGACCCGCGGTACATCCCTCTTTCCCCGTGTGGAGTATCAAAAATCGGACGAGGCCCCTGCAACGTTCCTTACCGATGTAAAAGAAGAGATTTCCTTCAATGATTTTAAGAAGATAGATCTGCGCGTGGCGCAGGTGATTGAGGCCGAGAGGGTCAAAAAATCGGATAAGTTGCTGAAACTGAAGATCAATGTGGGTGAGGAGCGGACCATCGTTGCGGGTATCGGCACGCACTACCGGCCTGAAGACCTTGTTGGGAAGAAGGTAGCCGTCATAGTGAATCTGAAGCCGGTGAAACTGATGGGGGTGGAGTCACACGGTATGCTCCTGGCGGCGGAGACGGGGGGCACGGTTTCACTGGTGTCCTTCGATGACGACACCGCTGTCGGTGCACGGGTAAGCTGATACATCCGATATCCCGCAGGCAGGGGGATCTGCTGTTTGGGCCCCGATCGTGTGCCGGCGCAGCGGGTAACCATTTTTTCTGTTCGGGGACCATGGGACCACGTAAATTACCGGGTATCGGGGCTATCATTTTCCTTCTGATCCTGCTGTGCGCAGCGGGATGTTCTCCGCGCCACGTTCCCTCCCCTGATTATCGCCCGCCCGTGCCGGAAAAGAAGCTCGGCCGGATGGGCTACACCATCCAGGTCGGCGCCTTCACACAGGTTGAAAACGCTGCCCGGCTCGCCAATCGTCTGAACCGCGATAATCTTGACGCCTACTATTTCCTTTACAAAAAAGGGCTGTACAAGGTTCGATTCGGCAATTTTGCCTCCAGAGAACGTGCCGCCAGGGAAGCGGAAATCCTGAAGGCAATGGGGGTGATAGGCCCCTATTATGTTGTCCGTCCGGAAGACTATGCCATATCAAAGAGGCCATACGGCGATGAACTCTTGTTCAGGGATGAAATCGTCAGGACGGCCAGAAGTTTTATCGGTATTCCCTATCAGTGGGGTGGCACCTCCGCCGAGCAGGGCTTTGATTGCAGCGGCCTTGCAATGGCCATCTACCGGCTCAATGGTCTGAATCTGCCCCGCACATCCGGTCAGCAGTACGGGGCAGGCACCTCTGTCAGTCGAGGAGAACTGGCCAAGGGGGATCTGGTTTTCTTTGACACCCGCGGCAGGGGGCGGATCTCTCATGTGGGGATCTATGCCGGTGAGGGTGAGTTTGTCCATGCCCCACGGACGGGTAAAACGGTCCGCACCAGTTCACTCTCAAATACCTACTATAAAAACAGATATATCGGTGCCAGGACATATCTGTAAGCA
>CAYXUH010000002.1:30259-31417 GCA_964468685.1 uncultured Syntrophaceae bacterium
CGCGTTTGATTATTTGCGCGGCTGTCCGCCGTTCTTGTTGATATACCATTGCCCTTTGGGGGAGAGTATGAGGAGTGGGGTGTTTCTATGGATATGAAGCGGGAGTATTACGAGGATATTGAGCTGTTCAAAAGCGGGACAATTCTTTTCTGGAGTGTTGTCCTTCTTGCCGCTCTCCTGGCGGCGCCATTATTTTTATCACCGTATTATGTTTATTTGTTCAACCTTGTCCTCGTCCATGTTATTGTCGCCGTGGGCCTGAACATCCTGGTGGGTTCCACCGGTCAGATTGCCCTGGGTCATGCGGGATTTTTTGCCATCGGTGCGTATGTGACCGTGCTTCTGATGACCAAACTCCAGGTCCCCTTTTTCGCGGCCATTATCATTGCAGCTTTTATCTCGGCCTTTTTCGGGTTTGTCTTGGGGCTTCCGGCCCTCCGACTGGAGGGTCCCTACCTCGCCATTGCCACCCTCGCCTTCGGCTTGGCCATCATGCATATTATCGGCCATACGGAACTTTTTGGTGGACGGCAGGGTCTCATGGCCCCCGACTTTGATATAGGAATCCCTCAGTTGGGGTTGAGCTGTATTCTCTCCTCGGAAACAAGCAAATATTACCTGATCCTGGTTATCACCGTTATCATGGTACTCTTGGCCATCAATATTTTAAAAAGCAGGGCCGGTCGGGCCTTCGTGGCCATCCGGGACAGCGACATCGCTGCCGAAGTGATCGGCATCAATCTGACCATGTACAAAACCCTGGCCTTTGCCGTGAGCGCCTTTTACGCCGGCATTGCCGGAGGGCTCTTCGCCTTCGTGCTCGGCTTTTTTGATCCCTTCACGTTCAACCTGATTCTGTCGATTATCTTTCTCGTTATGGTCGTCGTGGGGGGGCTGGGGTCGGTCATGGGATCGATATCGGGAGCTGTCCTCATCACCTATCTCTGGTACAATCTGTTCAAGAACGTGGATGAAATTCCCATCGTGGGCGACTTGATGGTAGCCTTCGCGCAGCAGTTCCTTACCGTGACGGGGATGGATAATTTCAACTTCATAGCCCTGGGCCTCGTCATGATCGGTATCATTATTTTCGAGCCCCTGGGCATATTTGGTGCCTGGATACGGATCAAGAAGTATTGGAAGACATGGCCCTTCTAG
>CAYXUH010000002.1:31517-39375 GCA_964468685.1 uncultured Syntrophaceae bacterium
TGAACGACTGAGAAGGTAAATCGACTATTGTAAGGGGGGAGTTATGCCGTTCGGACAGCTATTGATCGAGGGATTGGCCATGGGCACCTGTTACGGTCTTTTTGGCCTGGCGGTGGTCATTATTTACAAGACGTCGGAAGTGGTAAACTTCGCCGCGGGGACCATGGCCATGTTTTCCACGTACATCGTCTTTCACGCCATGACCTTGTACGGTTGCCCCTTCTGGCTTGCCTTTATTCTGGCACTGGTGTTTGCATCGTTACTCGGGGTATTTGTTGAGTATTTCTTTCTGCGGCCCGCTAAGGATCCCACGCTCCTGGGTCTTATCGTCATCACCATCGGTGTCCAGCTTTTACTGGGGGGACTGGCAGGGTGGAAATGGACCGCCAACCAGCAGGCCTTCACCATCCCCTTCTCTTACCAGATCACCTATGAGATGTTTGCTGGGTATGTCATCAGCCAGTGGGCCGTCGCTGTCTTCATTATCGCCTCAATCATCATGACGTTCCTTTTTTTATTCTTCAAGTTCACGAAACTGGGAACGGCCATGCGGGCGACACAGCAGAACAAGCACGCCGCGAAAATCATGGGTATTAAAACGGATCGCGTCTTTGCCTTTGCCTGGGCTTTAAGCTCCGTCATCGGCGTCACGGCGGCAACGCTCATTTCGGCACGAACCATCCTTGACCCCGATTTCATGATGGAGCCTTTTCTCCGGGCCTTCGCCGCGGCGGTGCTGGGCGGTCTCATGAGTATCCCCGGTGTTCTCATCGGCGGAGGTATCGTGGGGCTGTTGGAAAACTTCCTCGGCTACGCCTGGCCCTCGTGGAAACCTATTACAGCCTTTGTCGTCATCGTTCTGGTTCTCTGCTTCCGGCCCAGCGGCCTTTTCGCCAAGCATTACGTGAGGAAGGTCTAACCCCATGATCGACCGCCGCAGTCATACCGACAGAAGAGGAGAGCACCACGCCACCAGGGTTGTCTCCGCGGTAGTTTGCGCGCTGGTGGTTGCCTTTTTTCTCCCGGCCCCGGCCCTCAGTGACACGATCTCGGATGTGGAGGAATCGTCGCTGGTGCAGGCAACGCGGGAGTTTCTTGATGCCGAAATAAGGCAGGATTACCCGGCGGTATACCGCTGCTTCTCCCCCTCCTCTCCGTATGTGCACGGGCACACCTACGATGACTACCTGCGGGATGCGCGGGCGTCGGAAGATCGCATCGTGGCGTATACCATAGTTGGGGTTACCTATGTCCATGACAATGAAGATATGGAAAAATGGCCGTCTGTTGAACGATTCGCCCAGGTCGAGGTGGATATGATATTTTTGCACATATCGACCGATCGGCGTTCAGAGATCAATATCGGGTTTATTTTTTTCAAAGAGGGTGGAAAATGGTACAAGAGTTAGCTTCTCATATACCACAGAGGGGATGGTGACAGGGGGTCACGCATCTGCTCGACCGGAATGATGGGAAGCGGTAGCGGTGTTAATCGGGTGTGTCAACAGAAAAAGGAGGACAGTATGACTATGAAGAAATTATTGGTGGTTCTTTTTGTTCCCCTCCTGGCCTTGGCGCTTGTCGCCGATATTGGCCATGCCAAGAAGGAGCGAGGGTTTGACGACAAGGAAATCAGGGTGGGTCAGTGGGGGCCCCAGACAGGGCCTGCTGCTCCCTGGGGATCTGTTGCCCGGGGAAGCACTCTTGTCTTTGACCTGGTCAATGAGGAGGGCGGGATCCATGGCAGGCAGATCAAATACTTTATCAGGGACGATCAGTACAATCCTTCCCAGACCATGGCGGGAGTGAGAGAACTGGTTGACCGGAAGGGGGTTTTCGCCTTTGTGGGCGGCGTGGGGACTGCGTGCGGTCTTGCCGTGCAGAAATACCTCCGCCAGAAAGAGATCATCTGGATCGGCGTCTGTGCCGGAGCCCGAGCCTTCCAGAACAATCCCTGGCTGTGGCAGATGTGGCCCGATTACTTCGATGAAGGGAGTATTCTGGCAAAACACACCGTTGAAAATATGAAATTCAAAAAAGTGGCCTACATGTACCAGAACGACGACTGGGGTCTTGATGCCATGGCGGGAATTAAGGGCATCCTCAAGTTAAATAACATGGAACTGCTGGAGGCCGTTCCCGTTGAACCTACCGAGCGGGATCTGTCGTCGCAGATCGCCCGGCTCAAGGCTTCGGGCGCGGAGGCGGTCATTGGAATTATGGCTCCCACTCAGGCGGCCATTGCACTTCGCACGGCGGTTTCCATGGGGTTCCATCCCCAGTGGCTCCATTCCTACAATCTGTGCGATTTTGGCCTCATGAGCCATATCACCGACGGCCTCTGGGCCAGCGAAGGGGTCATGACGGCGGCCTTTACCCCTCCCATTGACTCGGACACACCTCTCATGAACAAGTACCGCGATGCGGCGAAGCGGCTGTATCCGAAAGAGCGGTGGGGCATTTTCTACCTGGCCGGCATCTGCGTGGCAGAGCCGCTGGTATGGGCGTTGGAGGCGGTAGGACGAGATCTGAGCACAGAGGCGGTGAGGGACGAGCTCAATTCTATCACGCAGCGTCAGGGAGTAGGCCCTGTTCTGACGTGGGCGAAGGACAACCATTTCCCTCCCCGGCAGCTTCAGGTCTGGCAGTGCGGTCCCAAGGGAGAGTCGATAGTCGTCATGGACTGGACAGAAAACACGTTGGTCAGGAAGTGATTTGAATTCTGACATCGGTGGATTCGGCGGGATCGGAAACGGATCCCGCAGTTGGGGTTACCTATGTCCATGACAATGAAGATATGGGGAAATGGCCGTCCGTTGAACGATTCGCCCAGGTCGAGGTGGATATGATATTTTTGCACATATCGACCGATCGGCGTTCAGAGATCAATATCGGGTTTATTTTTTTCAAAGAGGGTGGAAAATGGTACAAGAGTTAGCTTCTCATATACCACAGAGGGGATGGTGACAGGGGGTCACGCATCTGCTCGACCGGAATGATGGGAAGCGGTAGCGGTGTTAATCGGGTGTGTCAACAGAAAAAGGAGGACAGTATGACTATGAAGAAATTATTGGTGGTTCTTTTTGTTCCCCTCCTGGCCTTGGCGCTTGTCGCCGATATTGGCCATGCCAAGAAGGAGCGAGGGTTTGACGACAAGGAAATCAGGGTGGGTCAGTGGGGGCCCCAGACAGGGCCTGCTGCTCCCTGGGGATCTGTTGCCCGGGGAAGCACTCTTGTCTTTGACCTGGTCAATGAGGAGGGCGGGATCCATGGCAGGCAGATCAAATACTTTATCAGGGACGATCAGTACAATCCTTCCCAGACCATGGCGGGAGTGAGAGAACTGGTTGACCGGAAGGGGGTTTTCGCCTTTGTGGGCGGCGTGGGGACTGCGTGCGGTCTTGCCGTGCAGAAATACCTCCGCCAGAAAGAGATCATCTGGATCGGCGTCTGTGCCGGAGCCCGAGCCTTCCAGAACAATCCCTGGCTGTGGCAGATGTGGCCCGATTACTTCGATGAAGGGAGTATTCTGGCAAAACACACCGTTGAAAATATGAAATTCAAAAAAGTGGCCTACATGTACCAGAACGACGACTGGGGTCTTGATGCCATGGCGGGAATTAAGGGCATCCTCAAGTTAAATAACATGGAACTGCTGGAGGCCGTTCCCGTTGAACCTACCGAGCGGGATCTGTCGTCGCAGATCGCCCGGCTCAAGGCTTCGGGCGCGGAGGCGGTCATTGGAATTATGGCTCCCACTCAGGCGGCCATTGCACTTCGCACGGCGGTTTCCATGGGGTTCCATCCCCAGTGGCTCCATTCCTACAATCTGTGCGATTTTGGCCTCATGAGCCATATCACCGACGGCCTCTGGGCCAGCGAAGGGGTCATGACGGCGGCCTTTACCCCTCCCATTGACTCGGACACACCTCTCATGAACAAGTACCGCGATGCGGCGAAGCGGCTGTATCCGAAAGAGCGGTGGGGCATTTTCTACCTGGCCGGCATCTGCGTGGCAGAGCCGCTGGTATGGGCGTTGGAGGCGGTAGGACGAGATCTGAGCACAGAGGCGGTGAGGGACGAGCTCAATTCTATCACGCAGCGTCAGGGAGTAGGCCCTGTTCTGACGTGGGCGAAGGACAACCATTTCCCTCCCCGGCAGCTTCAGGTCTGGCAGTGCGGTCCCAAGGGAGAGTCGATAGTCGTCATGGACTGGACAGAAAACACGTTGGTCAGGAAGTGATTTGAATTCTGACATCGGTGGATTCGGCGGGATCGGAAACGGATCCCGCCGGGTTCGCGGTTCTTAACAGAGTATGGTGGAGATGTGCCGGGGGGAGGCTTTTCGGACCATCCCCCCGGTGTGGACTGAATCCTGAAGTGAAGTGTCAGTTGATAAAGCGGCATGCTCTGGTGATAACGCTTCATTCGAGAAAGAGGGACTGATATTCCATGGCCTATTTCAGCATAAAAAACTTGAGCATCAGTTTCGGCGGGTTAAAGGCGGTCAACGACATCAGCTTCGATGTCGAGGAGAATGAAATCTTTTCCATTATCGGGCCCAACGGTTCGGGGAAGACGACCATTTTTAACCTGATAAGTGGCATTTATCGGCCCGATACAGGTGGCGTTTTCTTGGAGGGAGAGAATATGGTGGGGAAAACCCCCGACCGTATCGCCAAGCGGGGAATCGCTCGAACCTTCCAGAACATCGAACTCTTCGCGAATGCCACCGTCATGGACAATCTCATGCTCGGCCGGCATATTCACATGAAGACGGGGGTGTTCGGTGGTGCCTTCATGTTCGGTAAGTGGTCGCGGGCTGCCCGGGAGGAAGTGGAACACCGGGAAAAAGTAGAAGAAATCATCGATTTCCTGGAACTTCAGTCTGTGCGGGACCAGTTCGTGGGAAGCCTTGCCTACGGGAAACGCAAGCTTGTCGAGGTGGGCCGAGCCCTGGCGCTTGAACCGAAAGTGATGCTTCTCGACGAACCCTCCGCCGGAATGAACACGGAGGAAAAGGACGACCTGACCATCTGGATAAAGGATATTCAGGAAGATTACAAAGTGACGATTCTCCTGATAGAGCATGACATGAACATGATCATGGGGATTTCCGATCGAGTGTTCGCCATGAACCAGGGGCAGAAAATAGTCCTCGGGACAACGCAGGAGGTGCAGCGGAACCCCGAAGTCATTAAGGCATATCTCGGAGAGGAGGAGGTCAGCTGATGCTGAAGGTGAATAATATCGAAACCTGGTACGACCTGATCCGAGCTCTGCACGGCATTTCCTTCGGGATCAACAAAGGTGACGTGGTGGCTCTGCTGGGGTCGAATGGAGCGGGGAAAACAACAATCCTGAAGACGATCATGCGGCTCTTTTACGATCTGAAAGAGGAGCAGCCCGAGAAGGGAACCATCGAGTTTCTCGGTGAACGTATAGACCGAAAGGATACCGACGAAATCGTAAAGATGGGGATCGGCTATGTACCGGAAGGACGGGAGGTCTTTCCAGAACTCACGGTTCTTGAGAATATCACCATCGGGGCGTACACTAGGAAAGACAAAGCCGGCGTGAAGAGTGATCTGGAAAACGTTTTCAATCATTTCCCCATACTTAGGGATCGAATAAAACAGCAAGCGGGATTGATGAGCGGAGGCGAACAGCAGATGCTGGCCATCGGGCGGGCCCTCATGAGTCGACCCACGTTGCTCATGCTTGACGAGCCGTCACTGGGCCTGTCTCCCATTTTGACACAGGAGATTTTCGGCATTATAAAAAACATCAATGAAAAGGATGGGGTTACCGTTCTCCTGGTTGAGCAGAACGTCAACATGGCCCTTAAATATTCCAATTATGCCTATCTGCTGGAAAACGGCAGAATCGTCCGTGCCGATAAGCCGGAGGTCCTCCGGGAGGACGATGATGTCAAGGAATTTTATCTGGGGATCGCCACCGAGGAGTCGGTGAAGGGATATAAACGGTACCGGAGAAAGGTTCGGTTCCGGTAGTATGATGCAGGTGCTCATGAGTGGACTGTCCTGAAGGGGGAAGATAGATGGCAAGTGATACGTTGCCCACGGCGTTGGTGGCTATGGCTGAAAAGCAGCCCAAAAAGGTTGCGATGCGAAAGAAGGACTTCGGTATCTGGCAAGACATTACTTGGGCCGAATACCTGGAAAACTCCAAAAATGTAGCCCTTGGCCTGCATGCGTTGGGGGTGAAATACGGTGACCACGTGGCGATCATTGGTGAGAACCGTCCCGAGTGGCTCTACTCAGCTCTGGGGATCGTCTCAGCCGGAGGCGCCTGGGTGGGGGTCTATACCACCAACCCGGCAAAGGAGTGCGAATATGTGGTGGATCATTCCGATTCGGTCGTCTATCTCTGCGAGGATGAGGAACAGCTGGATAAGGCCCTTGTCTTCAGGGAAAAGACCCCGAAACTGAAGAAGATGATCGTCTGGGATATGGAGGGGCTCAAGCATTTCGAAGATCCCATGTGTATGAGCTTCGATCAACTCCTTGAATTGGGGAGGAAGGAAGACAAAAAAGACCCCGCGCTTTTCAGTCGGCTGATCGCCTTGGCCAAGCCGGAGGACATAGCGGGGATTATCTATACCTCGGGGACCACCGGGCCGCCGAAGGGCGCGTTGCTGACCCACGAAAACTACCTATGGGTCGGCAAGGCCTCCCAGCAGGTAATAAAAATGAAGAAAGGTGATGAGAGCATCTCCTTTCTTCCCCTCAATCATGTTTACGAACAGATCTTCGATATTATGAACCACCTCACCGTGGGTCAGACGGTGAATTTTACCGAAAACACCGATACCGTTATGGCGGATATGCGCGAAGTCTCGCCGACATTTTTTCATGCCGTACCGCGGATCTGGGAAAAATATTACTCAGCCATCGTCCTGAAGATGGCCGATGCCACCTGGCTCAAGCGAACGGCCTATAATCTGGCCGTGAAGATCGGGGGCAGGTATAACACGATGAAGCTCGCCAAGGAGAAGATTCCCCTGTGGCTTAACCTCGCCTATAACCTGGCCTACTTCTGTGTCTTCTGGAAATTGAAGGAGCGTCTCGGCTTTGATAAAATCCGCCTGGGGTTCTCAGGTGCCGCGCCGATTTCAGGCGAGATATTAAAGTATTTTCAGAGTATCGGTATCCCGATCCGTGAAGGGTACGGGATGACGGAAACGACGGGAGTCACCCATATGTCCGATGAATTCAACTTCAAGCTGGGAACAGTGGGGAGAGCCCTGCCCGGCACGGAGGTGCGGATCGCTGACGACGGGGAGATCGTGGTCAAGCATAAGGGGATTTTCAAGGGCTACTATAAAGACGAAGAAACCACCAGAGCGTGCCTCATTGACGGCTGGATGCATACGGGTGACGTGGGAGAGATCGACGACGAGGGGTATCTCAAGATAACGGACCGGCTCAAAGACCTGATTATTACCGCGGGGGGAAAGAATATTGCCCCGCAGTATATCGAGAATCTGTTGAAGTTTTCCCCCTATATCAATGACTCCGTTGTTATCGGCGACAAGAGAAAGTACCTGTCGGCCATAATCGTCATCGACGAGGAAAACGTCACCAAATTTGCCCAGGACAGCAAGATTCAGTACACCACCTTTGCCACCATGACCAGAACAGAAGAGGTTATCAATCTTATTCAGGGTGAGATTGACAAGGTGAACAAGCAGGTCGCGCGGGTGGAGAATATCAGAAAATTCAGGATCCTCGATAAAAAGCTCTACACCGAGGATGGCGAAGTGACGCCGACGATGAAAGTGAAGAGAAAATCGATCAACGAGCAGTTCGCCGATGTTATAGAATCGATGTACTAG
>CAYXUH010000003.1:0-32107 GCA_964468685.1 uncultured Syntrophaceae bacterium
TCGAGGAGCCGTGCCATATGACCCCCCTGTTCCATACTGCTGCTGAGGATGAGAATGAGGGTAACGACCACGGAAAGGGAAAGGGTCTTGGGCATCATGACCGAGTCGACGGCAGAGAAAAACATCGCGTCCGGCCTTAGCCCAAAGAGCACCCCGATGAGGATCGCTCCCAGGACAAAGGCATTCCCTAGCGAGACATTTTTCCTTATGGCCAGGAGAATACAGCCGAAGACGATGAGGATCCTCACGATGGCCGGGATGTTGAGAATAATGGACATACTGTTTCCCTGTAATCGGCGTTCGGGCGATTGAATCACCGGAAGGCAGGGCCATACTGTTTGAAGGATATCTTGTCAAGGATTCCCCGGACGGTGGCGGGTGTATTCGGGGCGGCCTATGCGCCTTGGTAGTAGACCCTGTTTTTCCCCTGCCCCTTGGCCTTGTACATGTTGAAATCCGCCCGTTTGATAAACGGCTTCAATTCCTCGCGTGGAAGATACTGAGCCACCCCGATGCTCACCGTTTCATGCACAGCCTCCGAGCTCTCGACGGGGAGGAAGTCCTCGTTTGCAAGTTCTTCCCGTATCCTTTCCGCGAGAACGGTTGCCGCATCACCGGCTGTTTCCGGCAGGATAATGGTGAATTCCTCTCCCCCGAACCGGTACGCGGAGTCCGTTGTTCTCAGGCATCTCCAGATGACCTGTCCCAACCGGATAAGGACTTCGTCCCCTTCAAGGTGCCCGTATGTATCGTTGAATCTCTTGAAATTGTCGAGGTCCAGGAGGAGCAGGGAGAGGGGATGACCATACCGCTCGGCCCGCTCTATCTCCAGTCGCATCTGTTCGTAGAAATGCCTCGAGTTATACAGCTCCGTGAGAGAATCGGTGACACTCAGGGTGCGATACCGCGCCTCGCTTTCTATGAGCGCATCCTCGGCAAGCTTGCGGTCCGTTATATCTTCAAGGGTTTCAACTACTCCTGTAATATCCCCCCGGGCATTCTTCAACACGGATGCGGTAAACCGAAGCCACCGCCCCCCCCTTCAAGTGCCGGGAAGAAATCCGTTGCTTCATAGGCATCCTCTATCAGTTTTGACTTGTTGTACTTGCCCGGGTACCAGTGCGGAATTTCTTTGTACAGTTCGTCCACGATAAGATCTGCTATGGTTGGCCTGTTCTCATGGTAGAAGACCTTCCAGTGATCCTTCGTCCCGATTACCTCGCCGGCCATGATGCCGCTCAACGTCTCCAGCGCCCTGTTCCAGTAAACAACCCTGTGGTCTTTATCGATTACAAACGTCGGTATAGGAGAGTTCTCAAACGCCTCGCGCAGGACCTGCTTCTTTTCACGGAGTAAAGGCGTGGCCTCTTCGCGTTTGACGGGCTTTTTTGTGGTACCACCGGTCGATTTTGCCATGTCGGGCACCCTAACGGCAGAAAACACCGTCTTCATATATTGTGACGGTCTTCCCGTCCGACAGATGAGCCTGTACAACTTTATTTTCGGTGTTTATCAGGTCCCAGTGGAGTGCGGAGTCATTGAATCCGAGGTTCTTTTTCATCGTCTTTGTCAGTTCGGCGGGATTGCCATCGTACGCCTCGGAGAACGACGCGCCAAGGGCTATATGGCAATTCCCCCACTCACCCCCATAGTTCTCGTCGAAGAGGGTATCCGCCATGAAGGTGTCGATTCTGGAGAACCGCCTGTCTGTAAGGGAAAATTCTCCGACCCTGCTGGCCCCTCTGTCCATGGATAGTTGCCCTATCGTGAAGTCTTCCCCGGTGGCGGCCTCGACCTTCACTGCGCGGCCCTTTTCAAAGACGAGTTTTACATCCTTCACATAATTTCCGTTTCTGAATGAGGGCTGGTTTGCAAAGTACTGCCCCTCGGTTCCCCGCCAGTCGGGAGAAAGAAAAAGCTCGAAGCTCGGAATGTTGTGCCCTGAAACACCGATCCACTTTCTCTTTTTCCCCGGCCGTATGCGAAGATCGACACGTTCCGACTCTATATGGTAGTACGAAACGGCCATCCCGTTCAGCCACTTTTTGATCGAACCCGCTCTTTTGTATACGTCTTCCCATCGGGAAACGGGGTTTTCGCTATCCAGGAAACAGGCCTTAATGATCTGGTCCGTGTACCCCTTGAGGGTAAGCTTTGCGTTTTTTGCCAGTTCACGGGTCGGAAAGGTGCAGAGTGTCCAGCCGAACTCCCCGGTCTCCTCCCTTCTGTCCAGGATCTCGCGCAGCTCCTTTCTCGCTATCACCGACTGTGCTATCTTTCTAGGGTCTGCGTCTTTCAGGTGGGTAAGGGATTCGGGGGCATGAAGAAAGATGCTCCCGTTCAGCGATTCGCAGAGCTCCTTTTCACCGGGGGGATGGAAGACGAGCTGCCGCCGATTCGCCTTATCGAAGAAGGAACGCTCCATGTGCGCGCTGAGCCCGGCGCGGGGAATGACATGTATGCCTCTGCCCAACAGCTTGTCATAGAGGACTTCGCCGAGGTTTATGGCGGGCATATCGTATCGAATCAGGACTATATCACCCCTTTTGAATCGCCCTGTTCTGGCCTTCAGTAGCCCCCATATGAGGGCATCGGCATATCTGTCTAAATGGTCTTTGGTCAGCGGCATACAGTCTCTCTCTAAAATATTGAGGGTTTACAGATGATCTCTTTTACCTTCAGGTTGAAAACATCGGAGGAGTTGGCGGGGCGAAGAAGCAGGGCCGTGTCCGCCCCCGTGACGGGTCCTCCGATGGATATCACGTCTTCGTCCGTCCTCACCAGGCCCGCGTCGGCGGTCATCAGCGCCAGTTCAACTGCCACCTTGGTCCCCTTCCCGAACATCCTGAGGGTATATGCCATAATTTCTTCAACCTGGTAGGTCTTCAATGCTATCCGAATACCACGCCCTACCCCCCCGAAGGCGTGCTGGCAGGTCAATACCCTCACCCCTTTCGTCTCCAACGCGTTGCGTGTCTCGTCGTTCATCTCCTGATGATCGGGACGCGCGAAACCCGTGTAGTGGGTAACGGCTATGACCTGTATATCGGGACCCAGATGGTCGATCGCCTCCATCGCTGTCTTTCCGCTGCACGTCGCCACGAGAACCGTCTTGATACCAAGCTGTCTGGCGCGCTGCGAGGTGGCCTCCAAGACGTCGTGTGTGTTTTCACACCCTGCCTTTCCAAAATAGCGGCTCTGTATGTCATAGGACATCTGAGCACCTCCCGATCCGATTCCCTGAATTCTGTTGCGGGATTATCTTACGCGTCCCTGAAGAGCTTATCGAAAAACCGGCCTTTCTCTTTGGGAAAATAGATCGCTGTGCCCCGATCGACAATGAGTTTTCCATCGAGGTGGTCAAGCTCATGCTGAACAACGCGGGCAAGGAACCCCGTATAGCGTCTGTTGACCTTTTCCCCCTTTTCATCATACGCCTTCACCTTGATGGAGGTGGCCCTGACGACATCGACACTTATATCGGGGCAGGAGAGACACCCCTCCTGCGCCTTTTCCCTGTCTCCCCGTATCTGTGTAATCCTCGGGTTGACGAGGACATCGTACTGGCCGACCCCTTTCTTCATCGGCCCTCTGTCGTCGAAGTTCCCGTTCTTGAACACCACGACGCGTTTGCTGATCCCTATCTGCGGGGCTGCAAGGCCAGCGGCGTCATCCCGCGCCACAAAGGCATCAATGAGGATATCAATATCCCGCTTCCCCTCTTCATCAAAGGGGACCGGGATCTCATCGGCGCGTCTCCGCAGGAGCCGAGCCTCCTCTTCGTTGATTTTTTCGTCTTCCCATAATTTCCAGGTTTTCATTGCTCTCACGCGGTACCTTTCCATCCATGATGTGTTATTTCTATAGCATCATGGGATTGTTATTTCAACGCTATTGAAATAATATTAAAAGCCTGATAGTTCAGAGACGGGTACAGAAAGGATACATTTACCATGATAGATAAGATTATAACAGCAGTTACAAAGCGGGAGTTTTCCCAGGCCATGCGGTTTGAGGAGGGGGTTGGCGCCTCTCTTCCGCGGGGACAGGCACAGGGCGACCGGCTTCTCTATATCCATATTCCCTTCTGTGAAAGTCTGTGTCCTTACTGTTCCTTTAACCGAGTCGTGTTGGACGAACACCTCGCCCGGAGGTATCATGACGCCCTCAGAAAAGAAATGAGGCTCTACCGAGACGCAGGATACGACTTTACCGGCATGTACGTAGGCGGCGGCACCCCGACGGTGTTGATGGACGAGCTGGAGAAAACCTTGGCGGAGGCAACGGACTGCTTCAATATCAGGGGTATTTCAGTGGAGACCAATCCCAATCATCTTACGCCGGAGCATATTGCCGTTCTGAAGAGAATCGGTGTCAACCGGCTTTCGGTGGGGGTGCAGAGCTTTGATGATGGCCTTCTGAAGGCGATGGGCCGGTATGAGAAATACGGGAGCGGCGAGGAGATGGCTGCAAAAATCAAGAATCTGTCAGGGGAGTTTGATACACTGAATGCCGATATGATATTTAACTTCCCCGTCCAAACAGAGGAAATCCTGAGCAGGGACCTGGATGTCCTTATCCAAACAGGTGTGGATCAGGTGACCTACTACCCCTTGATGGTTTCGGACTCGACGCGTAAAAAGGTGGAGAGATCGATGGGAAGAGTCGATTACCGGAAGGAAGAGACCTTCTACCGGATGATCTCAGAGAGGCTCGCCCCCTCGTACCGCTTTTCGTCCGCGTGGTGTTTTTCCCGGAGAGGCACCATGATTGATGAGTATATCGTGAACTATGACGAATATGCCGGTCTGGGCAGCGGATCGATCGGATACATGCAGGGCAGATGCTACGCGAATACCTTTGATATTCCTCAATATATTGAGACATTAAACAAGGGGAATCTCCCCCTGATGGCTTCACGTGATTTTACGCCCCCGCAACAGGCGCGCTATGATTTCCTGATGAAGCTGTTCGGCATGGAGCTAGATATCACCCCCCTGAATCAAAAATATAACGGCAGGGCTGTGCGCCATCTCTGGCGGGAGATTCTCGCCTTTATGCTGGTCGGGGGGCTGCGCTATCACCACGGCACGCTGTTTCTGACGAACCGCGGCAGATACTATTGGGTCATCATGATGCGGGAATTTTTTACCGCGGTTAACAACTTTCGTGATTTCTGTTTGAACAGGTAGTTTCTTGTTTGCAATTTCGTATCTTTTCCCATATTACTAGTGCCTTGGAAAATTTACCCGCATGCCTTCGGGTACTGATCGCTCAATGTGATGTTATACCATGAATGACAAGACCAGAGAGCTGCTTAAAACCCTTCCGAAAATCGACGAGGTCTTTCTCCTCCTTGAAAACAGTTATGCGTTTGAAGGTGTGTCACGGGATATCGTGGTGGGAAAATGCCGCCAGGTTGTCGAAGAGATGCGAACATCCATCCTGGATGCCGAAAAGAGGGGAGGAAAGGGGCTCGTTCCCTCCTCCGCCGATGAGGCGGCGCATGATGTTTGCAGGAGATTGCTCGCCCTGTATACCTACAGCCTGCGCCGCGTGGTAAACGCCACCGGCATCATCCTGCATACGAACCTGGGAAGGGCCCCCCTCTGTGCGGAGGCCCTCCAGCGGATTGTTGACATCAGCGAAGGATATTCAAACCTGGAATTCGACCTTGACAAGGGGAAGCGGGGGACCCGATACGATCACGTACGCGAACTGCTCTGCTGTATATCAGGGGCGGAGGATGCCATTATCGTCAATAACAATGCCGCCGCCGTCCTCCTCGTTCTCAATACCCTCTCAGAGCACAAAGAATCGATTGTTTCGCGGGGCGAACTGATCGAAATAGGGGGCGCGTTTCGCATACCCGAGGTGATGGAAAAGAGCGGCGCTATTCTCAGAGAGGTGGGTACGACTAACCGCACGCATCTCTCGGATTATGAGGATGCGGTATGCCCTGATACCGGATTAATTCTGAAGGTGCATACAAGCAACTTCAAGGTGCTCGGTTTCACGGATGAGATAGGCCTGACTGAACTGATGGAGCTTGGGAAGAGGAGCTCGCTACCGGTAATGAACGATCTGGGGAGCGGCTGCTTTGTCCCCTTGGATTCGTATGGCTTTGAAAAGGAGCCGACGGTACAGGAGGTCATCAAGGCGGGCACGGATGTCGTCACATTCAGCGGCGATAAGCTCCTCGGAGGCCCTCAGGCCGGAATAATCCTGGGGAAAAAGACGATTCTGGAAAAGATAAAGAAGAATCCCCTCAATCGTGCCCTCCGGATAGACAAGATGACCCTTGCGGCCCTCGAAGCGACCATGGTGCATTACCTTGATCTCGACCGCGCGGTCCGTGACGTTCCGGTGCTGCGGTCATTGACGGAACCAGTTGCCGAGGTCGAAAAGAGGGCGCACGAACTGAAGGCCCTCCTGGAGCAATTATCTCTGAAAGATATGACCCTTTCCATTATGGAGGATACATCCATGGCTGGGGGCGGATCGCTTCCCACACAGGAGATTCCCACATTTGTCGTGACGGTGAGCTCCGGCAGTATCTCACCGAGCAGACTGGAAAGGAAACTACGGAAACTGGCAGTTCCCATCATTACGAGAATCTACGAAGACAAGATTCTCTTCGACCTGAGAACGATATCAAAAGAAGAATTTGTTTTTATAACAAAGGGTATGCAGCAGATAGCCGGAGAGTCTTGACCCCCGGGATTTATGCCCTGTTGGCTTGAGGATCGAAGCGTGCTAGCATCCTCCCCATACAGGGACTCACAGACGGCAGGTTCCTTTTCCCCCGTTTCTCAAACGATTTTACGATGACCATGCAAATGACATCCGGAGATGACGGAGCGTTCACGCTGAAAGTGCTCCCCGCTCAGAGCGGGGAGCGGCTTGATGTCTTTCTGTCTCAAAAAGGCTCTTTCGGTACACGCTCACAGATCAAGCGGGCGATTGAAGGGGGACAAATACGGGTCGGGGGGATGGATGTAAAACCAAAATACCGTTTAAAGAGCGGAGACCTGATCCTTGTTACACGGGAAGAGCCGGCTGAATATGACCTTGTCCCAGAGGAGCTCCCCCTGGATATCTACCATGAAGACGCACACATACTGGTGGTGAATAAAGCCGCCGGGATGGTAGTGCATCCCGCGGCGGGAAATCGCAGTGGGACCCTGGTCAATGCCCTCCTGTTTCACTGCACCGACCTTTCCGGAATCGGTGGTGTTAAGAGACCCGGTATCGTACATCGTCTGGACAAAAATACCTCGGGCCTGATGGTGATTGCCAAATCGGATGAGGCCCATGTAGGCCTTTCAAAACAGTTCAAGGAACATCTTGTTACGAAGATCTATCGTGTCCTTGTCCATGGAGATCCAAAGGAACCGGAGGGGGTAATCGATTTGCCCATAGGCAGGCATCCCGTGGACCGTAAAAAGATGTCCACCGGGAGCAGAAGAGGGAAGGAATCACTGACCCGCTGGCGTGTGGAGAAGCGGTACGGCATCGCCACGCTCCTTGCTGTCCGGATTGAGACAGGCAGGACTCACCAGATCCGAGTACACCTGAATGCCATCGGGTATCCCGTTGTCGGGGATGCCGTCTACGGGAATTCAAAGAAAAGGGTTGAGACGGTACAGGATAATGCCTTGCGTATGGCATTGAGAAAGATGCGCCGGCAGGCCCTCCACTCGAGCGAACTGCGCTTTCGTCACCCTGTCACGAGGACCCCTATGCATTTTTCATCTGAACTTCCGGACGATATTGAACAGGTATGCGCGGCTTTGGGAGACCGAGAAAGCGATGCCTGAAACCCCGGAGATCAGATATGGAACCGAAGGCGCATTCAGCTTTTCCCGCCTGGGGGACGTGCGATATGTGGAGTGTCGGGCACTCGCCGAGTGCGGTTTCATAACCCACGCCTTTTGCACCCGATGGGGAGGGGTCAGCGAAGGGAGACTTGCCGATCTCAATTTCGGAATGCACGTGGGTGACAGGGACGAACACCTGGCGCGCAACAGGGCTCTGCTGTGCTCTGCCTTCAACATCCCGGAGCATATCGTTACCGTAGACCAGGTCCACGGAGACCGGCTCCTGGTAATTGATGAGGCGTTTCAGGGCGGGCAGCAGATTGGCCCTCTCGAATACGACGGCATCATTACCGCGATACCCGGAATCCCTATCGGGATCAAGACAGCTGACTGTGTCCCTGTCCTCCTGGCCGACCGTAGAAGACGGGTGGTCGGCGCCGTTCATGCCGGGTGGAAAGGAACCGCGCTCGGGATTGCCGCCAAGGCCGCCCGTGTTTTCATGCAAACTTTTTCCTCCGTGCCGGAGGATATCCTGGCCGTTATCGGCCCCGCCATCGGTCCCTGTTGCTACGAGGTTGATGAGGCCGTGTTCCACCGTTTTGATAACACCCGGGAAGAAACGGTTGCCTTTACAGGCGGCAGGAAAGAAGGAAAATGGATGCTGGACCTGTCTGCCGCTAACAGGTCCCAGCTGCAGGGCGCGGGTATTCCCCGGGAGAACATATTCTCCGCTGACATCTGCACATCCTGCCGGCATGACACCTTTTTTTCACACAGGGGTGAGGCGGGTGATACCGGAAGGCAGCTCAGCCTTATAATGCTTCGCTAGACCCGCGCGTGTGCGGAATCCCGTGGAAAAAACTTCTTGACATCCTTGCTGGTTTGATATAGACGTTTTTCTCTATTGATGTTGCGTGCTAAGCCTTCCTTTCCAAAGTATTTCAGGAGACCGAATTAGCTACCGAGAAGAAGCGATCATTGCACAGTAAAACCTGTACGAAGGGGCCGCTGAGTAGCCTCCATTTGTTGTAAATTCAAAAGTTGTTCTGTAACTGAAACCAACCAGGTCAATGCAGCTTTTAGGAAGTTGGCACCGTAAAGAAATTCTGGTTTGTCTCTAAGGCCTGTTTTATGCTTTCCATAATTTTCAGAGAGATACATCGCCCGTCCGTTAGAACCGGAGGAGGTTTATCTGAGAGCTTGCCGCTTTAAAGATACAGAATAAGGACCGAACAACTCCCAAACAAAGGAAAGGTACATGAATATTTCAGAAATCAAAAACAAATCTATTGGTGATCTCAACGAATTAGCAAAAGAGCTGAACATCACCGGCACCAGCGGGATGAAACGGCAGGACCTCATCTTCGCAATTCTTCAATACCAGACGGAAAAAAATGGTGTTATCACAGGAGAAGGCGTCCTGGAAACACTGCCGGATGGTTTCGGTTTTCTCAGATCGGTGGGGTATAATTATTTCCCCGGACCTGATGATATCTATGTTTCGCCCTCCCAGATACGAAGATTCGGCATGAGGACCGGAGACACGATATCCGGCGAGGTGAGACCCCCGAAAGAGGGGGAAAAATATTTTGCCCTCCTGAAGGTGGAGTCGATCAATTTCGAGCCCCCTGAGGCCGCAAGGGGCAAGATCCTTTTTGATAATCTCACCCCCCTGTATCCTGAAGAAAAATGGGAACTGGAAGCGGACCCCGAAAACTACTCGACACGAGTCATGGATATCTTTACTCCCATCGGCAAGGGACAGCGGGGGCTTATCGTCTCGCCGCCCCGGACAGGGAAAACGGTCCTCCTGAAGGATATCGCCCACAGTATTGCCAAAAACCACAAGGATGCCGTTTTGATGGTCCTGCTGATCGATGAACGTCCCGAAGAGGTGACGGATATGGAAAGGAGTGTTACCGGCGAGGTTATCTCTTCAACCTTCGACGAGACCGCTTCGCGACATGTCCAGATTGCTGAGATGGTAATCGAAAAGGCCAAGCGCCTGGTGGAGCACAACCGGGACGTTGTTATACTCCTGGACAGCATTACCCGTCTCGCTCGGGCCTATAACTCCATCGTGCCGCCCAGCGGCAAGGTCCTCTCCGGTGGAGTGGATTCCAATGCCCTGCACAAGCCGAAGCGGTTTTTCGGCGCTGCGCGTAATATCGAAGGAGGGGGCAGTCTCACTATCATTTCAACGGCCCTTATTGATACAGGAAGCCGGATGGACGAGGTTATTTTTGAAGAGTTTAAGGGAACGGGAAATATGGAGCTTCACCTCGACAGGAGGATTTCCGACAAACGGATTTTCCCCGCATTCGATCTGGTCCGTTCCGGAACAAGGAAGGAAGAGATGCTGATCCAGGAGAAAGACCTGCGGAGGATATGGATACTGAGGAGACTTCTGCAGGAGATGAATCCTGTGGATGCCATGGAATTCATCATCGATAAGATCCGGAAGACCACAACCAACAAGGAATTTTTTGAATCCATGAAACAGTAACAGAACAACTTTTCGAATTTATTTTCTTGAAATTCGTTTTGATATGGATATAATAGCAACTTTTTTAATGCCCAAGGAGGTTGGTGCGAACGATGAAGCAAGATATTCACCCGGAATACAAGGAATCCACCGTTACATGTGTGTGTGGAAATGTTTTCGAAACCAGGTCCACCACAGGCGATATTAAGGTTGAGATCTGCTCGAAATGTCACCCGTTTTTTACCGGAAAGCAGAAGATAATGGATACTGCCGGAAGGATCGAGAAGTTTAACCGCAAATATGGTGACCTTGAAAAATAACTGTGGGCGTCAATAACCAGGCACAAAGTGGCTTCGACTCTACGGATCCTCTTCCGTGGGAGGCGGCTTCCTTTCTTTCTTTGTGCCTCCGTAAACCTGATCAGGCGTATTTCTCGGGGCCCCTTAGGCTCGGAAGGGCCGCCCGCCGAATGCCATTTCTCCCTCTGTCGTAATTCACTATCGTCCGCTCAGGAAGGTCCGTATGCTGACAAAGCTTAGAGAAATCGAAAATAGATGTGAAGAGCTGGAAGGGCTGTTGAGTGATCCCGAGATAATCGCCAATTACAGTGTGTACCAGAAATATGCCAAGGAACATGCCGGCATCGTCGATATTGTGCGGACCTACCGGGAATACCGCTATATCACGTCCCAGGTCGAGGACAACAAGGATCTTCTCAAGGAAGGCGACGCAGACCTGCGGGAGTTGGCAAAAGAGGAGCTTCCCCATCTACGCGAAACCCTTCATGCTCTGGAAGAAAAGCTTAAATATCTTATGCTTCCAACCAATCCTAACGACGAGAGAAATGTGTTTCTGGAGATTCGGGCTGGTACCGGAGGAGATGAAGCGGGACTCTTTGCAGGGGATCTTTTCCGGATGTACACCCGCTATGCGGAGCGATCCAACTGGAAGGTGGAATTTATCAGCTCCAGCCTGTCCGGGGGTATTGGGGGTTTCAAGGAGGTTGTACTCCTTGTTGAGGGGAATGGCGCGTACAGCAGACTGAAGTAC
Source organism: uncultured Syntrophaceae bacterium (assembly GCA_964468685.1). Classification (GTDB taxonomy): domain Bacteria; phylum Desulfobacterota; class Syntrophia; order Syntrophales; family UBA2210; genus UBA6078. The sequence goes on from CAYXUH010000003.1 coordinate 11,356, forward strand.
GAAAGCGGTGTTCACCGGGTGCAAAGGGTCCCCCTTACCGAGGCGCAGGGAAGGATCCATACCTCCGCCGTAACCGTGGCCGTTCTGCCCGAGGCAGAGGAGGTGGAAGTGAACATTGATCCGAATGAACTCCGGATAGATGTCTATCGCTCCACGGGGCACGGAGGGCAAAGCGTCAATACCACTGACTCCGCGGTACGGATCACCCATATTCCAACAGGGCTGGTGGTAACCTGTCAGGACGAAAAATCGCAGCACAAAAATAAGGCAAAGGCCCTCAAGGTACTGCGCGCCAGACTTTTCGAACAAGCAAGCGGGGAGCACGATGCAGCGATCTCCGAGACGAGAAAACAACAGGTGGGAAGCGGGGACAGGAGCCAGAGGGTCCGGACCTACAATTTTCCTCAAGGGAGAATGACAGATCACCGAATCGGCCTTACCCTGTACAACCTGGAAAATATACTGGATGGAGATATCGATACCATTATCGACGCCCTCACCACCCATTATCAGACCGAGGCGCTCAAATCCCCGGCAATATAATGGAAGACCCTTCACGGTCGACTGGTGGGAATGAGTCCCAAGTCCTCAGTTGCCCCGCATCCTTTTATGGCGTAACTGGCTGTAAATGGAAACATAAATTAGATTAACATAAGGAGAGAATATATGAACTCACACCAATGGAACAGTCCCCCGGCAATGAAAATTGGCACGGATAAGATCTACCGGGTAATAATGAAGACCGACCGGGGTGATATTGAGCTGGAGCTCTATCCCCAACATGCCCCCAAGACGGTCAACAACTTCGTATTCCTGACCCAGGAAGGGTTTTATAATGGCCTGGTCTTTCACCGGGTGATCGGAGATTTTATGATTCAGGGGGGTGATCCTACCGGGACCGGCGCGGGAGGCCCAGGATATCAGTTTGAAGACGAGACACAGGGAAGCCCCTTGCGGCACGAAACCGGCGCAATCTCTATGGCGAACGCTGGACCGAATACGAATGGCAGCCAGTTTTTTATCACCCATTCGCCTCAGCTTCATCTTGACGGCCACCACACGGTGTTCGGAAAGGTAATAACAGGACAGGACGTGGTAGATGCAATCCGCCAAGATGACCACATAACGAGCGCAGAAGTAACCGAAGCTTAATGCTCAGTAATATCAGAGGCTTGTTGGCGGTCGCTCGTTTTGACCGGACGGCAACCCCATACGGCACCCCTTTCGAACGTATATGATCTCACTGCAGGACATATCAAAGCAGTACAGCGGAAGATATCTCTTCAGGGACCTCTCCCTCCAGATAGAAGACGGAAACAGGATCGCCTTTGTGGGGCGTAACGGGACAGGCAAATCCACATTGATGAAGATCATTCTGGGAGAAATCGACTCGGACACAGGAAAGATTATCCGGTCCAGATTTAACAGCGTCGGCTATCTTCCCCAGGACAGCGTCTATCATGCCGGCCGCACCCTCTTCGAGGAGGCGGCAACCGCCTTTGACGACCTGAATCGCCTCCATGAGAGGGTCGGGGAAATAGGAAAAGAAATTTTAGCCCTGACCGATCACGGGGGGCCTGACACTCTGGGATTACAAGAGCTCGTGAACGAAATGGGGCGGGCACAGAGTATCCTTGAGCACCGGGAGGGATACTCGATAGAGATAAAGGTGCAACAGGTACTTTCCGGGCTCGGTTTTTATGAGAAGGACCTGTCCCGAATGACAGAGGAGTTCAGTGGCGGCTGGCAGATGCGGATAGCCCTCGCCAAACTGCTCCTCACGGAACCAACCATCCTGATGCTCGACGAACCCACCAATCACCTGGATATTGAATCTCTGGAATGGATCGAAGGATACCTGAAGTCATATCAGGGTTCTCTCGTGCTGGTATCCCATGACAGCCGCTTTCTTGATACTCTTGTCGAAAAGGTGATTGAGATATCCATGGGCAAGGCGACCGAATACACCGGGAACTATTCATCCTATCTGACCCAGCAGGCCGGGCGCCGTGCGATACTCGAGGCCTCCCTTAAAAATCGACAGCGCACGATCGACAGTACGACGCGCTTTATCGAGCGATTCCGGTATAAGAGTACCAAGGCACGGCAGGTCCAGAGTCGGATAAAGAGGCTCGAAAAGATGGAGTCCCTTGCGATAGACAGGGAGGAGCACTCCATATCGTTGGACTTTCCGGATCCGCCACGCGCCGGCCGGGTGGTCATGGAGTTAGAAAATATCTCAAAGGTCTACGATAACAACATGGTCCTCCAGGACATATCTCTCACCATTGAGCGCACAGACAGAATCGCCCTTCTCGGGACGAACGGCTCCGGAAAGTCCACCCTCGCACGTATCATAGCTGGCGTTGAGACCTTCCAGGACGGCCTCAGAAACCCGGGGAACAATGCCATTCTCTCATACTATGCTCAAAATACAGCGGACGAACTGGACCCGGACAAGACGACCCTGCAGACACTCGACGTTGTAGCTCCTCTCAAATCGCCCGGGGAGTTGAGAACGCTCCTCGGTTGTTTTCTCTTTACGGGGGATGACGCGTTCAAACCCGTTTCCGTCCTGTCAGGAGGTGAAAAGAGCCGGCTTGCCCTCGCGAAGATGCTTCTGAAGCCGGCAAACCTGCTGATCATGGATGAACCGACGAATCACCTTGACGCCCAGTCAAAGGTCATTCTCCGGGACAGTCTCCAGAGGTTCCCCGGGGCATATGTAATCGTGTCTCACGACAGAGATTTTCTCGCTCCCCTCATAAACAAGGTGGCGGTATTGAAGGATAACGACCTATACCTATACCACGGAGGTGTTGATGAGTACCTGGACAGATATCACCAGGAACAGAACGATCCCACTGGGGGGAAACCCCTCCCGGAAAGCATAACTCCGGCAGAATCTCAAAAAGATCAGAAAAGAAAAGAGGCCGAAAGCAGACAGCATCGCTATAAGCGGATGAAACCGCTGAAGGAATCGCTTGAACACATCGAAAAAGAGATAGCCGCCTTCGAGAAGAAAAAAGAGGAGATAGACAGCGCCTTCTCCGATCAGGATACCTATAAAAATGATTCGTTAATCCAATCTCTCCATATAGAATATTCCCAGGTGACCTCTCGGCTCGCATCTCTCTACGATACGTGGACAGCAACAGAAGAAGAGATTGACGAGCTTACACGCAATGATTGACCTTGACTTTCGCTTTTTTCTCCCTTATACTTTTCTCCAGTCGTGGCAGCAAACCTCAACGGGTCTGTACAAAGAGATCCGCCATGTACCGCCCCGCGGGATTGTGGGAATTCTGCGGGAGTGACAGCCTGAATGAAATCCGGCCTGTTGCACGGCCGCCACCATTCACCGTCAAGGGGGAATCATCATGAACACCGTACCGATATCAACAGGAGAAGTAACGTTCCCGCATATCTTAGAATTCTCCGATCTTCGTTTGTACGTATATGTCAGCCTCTTTGTTGCGCTTGACGTGGCCGTTCCGTGGCTGTGTCATATCATTCACCCCCTGGCGGGTCCTACGTTTCTCCCTCTTTTTTTCTTCGTTTTGCTGGCAGGAATCTCTCTCGGCTGGAGGGCCGGGATCCTGGTCGGGCTGCTTACCCCCCTCATAAGCTACACACTTTCGGGCATGCCCTTCCCTCAGATGCTCCCCCGCATCATTATTGAGGGCACGTTTTATGGCCTTGCAGCCGGGCTCTTGCGCGGACATTTCAGACTGGGGGTGATCACCTCTCTCGTCGGGGCACTGATAGCAGGGCGTCTCGCCGCTTTTATCCTGATGACCCTGACCCTGGATCTTTCTCATTCCGCAAACCTGGCGTGGCAGACCGCAAAAGCGGGATGGCCGGGCATTGTTCTTCAACTCCTCCTCCTCCCCCTGATCGTTGTTTTGCTCGAAAGACTATGGTCCAGACACCACCATGCCAACCGCTAATGCCCGTTTTGAATCATTTCTGAAAAGCAGCGATGCCATCTGGGTCATCAGCCCGGCGGGCATCATATTCCAGTCTCAGCAAAGGGGTATTGCCCCGCTGCTTTGCTATCTTGAGCAGACCTCCGCTCCAGATGAGGTGGTAATTCTCGACAAGGTCACCGGAAACGCCGCCGCCCTGCTCATGAAAAAGGCGTGCTGCCGCGAGGTGTTCTCGCCGATCGGAAGCGAGATGGCAGCCGAAACACTGAAAGGCTTAGGCATTTTATGCCATTTCACACAAACGGTCCCCTATATTATCAATCGCGAGGGCAGCGGGAAGTGCCCCTTTGAGACAATGTCCACGGGAAAATCCCCGGATGAATTCTATGAACTTCTGAAGCTTCATCCCCTCTTTGCAGACATCTTTAACAGGGGCAACCCATGAGGACGGCAATAACATTCAGCACAACATCCCGGGAAGAGATCGTGGATATCACGGAGAAGGTGCGAGCTATCGTATCCGCGCATGGTACGGACTATGAGCTGTGCGCCCTGTACGCGCCGGGAGCAACGGCGGCAATCATGATACAGGAAAACTGGGATCCGAACATACAGACCGACGTGCTCAGGTGTCTCCGAACGATAGCCCCCGAGGGACAATGGCTGCATGACAGGGTGGACGGCAATGGTGATGCCCACATCAAAGCGGGCATTATAGGGCCCTCAGAGGTGATCCCTACAGAGAACGGACAATCCCTCCTCAGTACATGGCAGAACATCTTTTTCTGTGAGTTTGACGGTCCCCGAGCGGAACGGAAAGTGCTTGTTACGTTGGTATAGTCCCTTCGCCGTAGCCAAACTCCCCTTCCATGGCAAATGTTTCACGTGAAACATTTGCGCCCCTCCGTGGGCCGGCTGAACTATACGGCCGATTCTATCCCCATGAAGGTGGATTCCTCCTGTTGCATACTACACAACAAGCTAATCCGTGTGTATGCATACATGGGTATAAAGATGTATCTTATGTCGGGAGTTCGTTTTCAAGCGGGCAGCCACTGCAAAGCGGTTTCTTTTTACAAAATTGTTTTCCCACCTGTACAAACAGAGCATGATACTGATTGTACCGTGGGGTATCACATGGAAGGGTATCCATGAAAAGCGTCTGTATCTCCTGGTAGCTCCAGTCCGGGGTAATAAGAGCATGCCTCTCTAATACCCTGCGCGTATAAGCATCAACGACAAAGATCGGTTTACCACCAGCATACAGCAGTATGCTGTCCGCCGTTTCCTTGCCTATTCCCTTGACACTCAGCAACTTTTCCCGGAGCGTCCACAACTCTTCGTTGAACATCGCGTCCAGGTCTCCGGTATACTCGTTCTGCAGAAAACCAAGAAACGCCTTGAGCCTCTTCGTCTTTCTATTATAATAACCTGAAGATTTGATGAGGCCCGCGACAATGCTGGCTTCCGTACCATACAACTTGAGCGGATCGAGAAGGTCCGCCTCTTTTAATCTACCTATGGCGGTTTCCACATTTTTCCAGTTTGTGTTTTGTGTCAGGATTGCCCCAACGGCAATTTCAAAGGGAGTTTCTCCCGGCCACCAACGGAGATCCCCAAAGTATGTATTCAGGGCCTCATACATCGCACCCAGTCTCTCCCTTGTTTGCATCACGGCCCTCTTACAATTCTCTGACAGAAAAACTGCACCGGGAAGACGCGACCCTGGTAGAGCTTTGTTATCGAAACGTGCCACGGAAACAAGGCAGGGACCGTAGGCAAAGAACGGGGGTATCCGTAATCATGATTGCCTGCACACATTACCGATACCCCCGTTTGTATGTTATTTCCGAATCACGGCAAAGAACTTTGACGTTCCTCTCTGTATCAGCACGAGGATACTGTCGCCGGCAACCGCTCTCGGCATCACCTTTCGATAATCTTTCATCGAAGCGATTCGCGCCCTGTTAACCTGTCGCACAATATCCCCTGCCTTGATACCCGCTTCCTCTGCCGGACTACCGCCCGCCACCTGGGAGATAACCACTCCTGTAGCATCTGCAATCCCGAGGTGATCGGCAATTTCGGGAGTTATCTCCTGGACAGTAATACCAAAGTATTCTTTGCTTTCTTCGGGCTGCTCCTCGGCCAGGTCCTTACTCTCCGGGCGTTCCGTAACCGTAACCGTAAACATCTTGTGCTTGCCGTCCCGCACCACATTGATCTTCACCTTTTCGCCTACGGCGACGCTTGCGACTATTTTTATAAGCTCATGTGTATCCTTTACGCTTTTTCCATCAATCTCAACTATGACGTCTCCCGTTCTTATTCCTGCCTTATCGGCAGGATCCCCCTTAAACACGTCAGAGACAAGGGCCCCTTCGGCTGTTTTCAGGTTCAGGTTTTTGGCAATGTCCTCTGTTATCCCCTGCACAGAAACGCCCAACCAACCACGTATTACCTTCCCCTTCGTTCTCAGATTGGGAAGTATCTCCTTTGCCATATCGATCGGTATGGCAAAACCGATCCCCTGCCCCTGGGCGACGATTGCCGTATTGATCCCGACGACTTCTCCGCTCAGGTTGAAGAGGGGACCTCCACTATTCCCGGGGTTGATGGAGGCATCCGTCTGTATAAAATCATCATACGGTCCAGCTCCTATAACCCGACCCTTGGCACTTACGATGCCCGCCGTTACGGTCTGGGAGAGACCGAAAGGATTCCCTATCGCGATAACCCAGTCTCCCACCCGTAGTTTTGAAGAATCTCCCAATTTGACAACAGGCAGACCATTGTCAGGTTCGATCTTCAGCAGGGCTATGTCTGTGTTTTTGTCCTTACCCTTTACCGTGGCGTCGTACTCTTTCCCATTGGAAAGCTTGACCACTATCTTATCGGCCTGCTCCACCACATGATTGTTTGTAAAGATATATCCATCCTCGCTGATGATGAACCCGGATCCCAGGCTCCTCTGCTTAAACTCTCTTCCCGGCGTGTCACCGAAAAACCTTTTAAAGAACTCCTCCCCACCGAAAAATCTTTCAAACCGCGGGTCGTTGAAAGGGGCTCGGTATCCGCCGGTAGCGATTGTCTTTGTTGTGCTGATATTGACAACCGCGGGTTTCAGTTGCTCCGCCAGGTCCGCAAAGGACGATGGGGCGCTGTTGATCACCTCCGGCGTCGAGGCCGCCATGGCATCACGCGAAGACATATCGAAAGACAGAGCAGAAAAGTGTACTGTCCCCACAAAAGAAAGGATAAAAATCGTTACAAGAAACGCCCCCAAGACAGACATAACCTGTTTTCTTTTTTTTGTTCCTTCAGAATTCATTGCACCCCTCCAATACTTCGAAATTAAAAATCTCGTTCCAGACGGTCGCTGTCGTGTCCGCTTTATGACACGGGCAGACCCAAGGATGTTCTCAATAGAACCTAAAAACATCAACCCCTTGCTTTGGATTCCCCATAGTACCACCAGTAAACTAGCTACAAACACCCCCACAACCTTACGAGAAGGCAAGGCCTAACAAGAGTGCAAATAGCCCATAAATAAGCATTCGACGTTACAAGAAACGCATCTCTATCCTATGTCGAGAGGTCCTTCATCATTCTCTCGTCACGGGGTTTGTCAGTTCACCAATCTGCTCAATGGAAATGGTAACGCTATCCCCCTTCTTCAGAAATACAGGAGGCATGCGGGTAAAGCCCACCCCCTCAGGTGTACCAGTCAGTATCACCGTCCCGGGTAATAACGTCAGAGATCGGCTAATATCACTGATTATTGCGGGGATGTCAAAGATCATGTCGGATGTATTGGAATCCTGCATAATCTCACCGTTGAGCATCGTCCGTATCCTCAGCTCGTCCGCGTTTTTCACCGCATCTTTCGTCACAAGATATGGCCCGAGGGGGCAAAACGTATCAAAACTTTTTCCCCTTGCCCATTGTTTCTTCTGCTTGAGCGCCTGCCAGTCACGAGCGCTGACATCATTAGCGCAGGTATATCCCAGCACATAGTTCAGGGCCTCGGCACGCGAAACATTCTTTGCTTTCTTACCGATTATGACAGCCAGTTCCGCTTCATAGTCCACTTCGTCAGGCCCTGCGGCGGGGAGCACGATGGGTGCTCCATGACCAATAATGCTGCTGGTGGCCTTCAGAAACAAGACCGGACTCTCCGGTTTCCGTATATCTGTTTCATCGGCATGTTTACCGTAATTCAGGCCAAGGGCTATGATGTTGGGCGGATAGACGGGGGGCAAGAGGGTCTCTATACGCTCCACCCTGCCCGACAGTTTAATATCCCCGAAGATACCTCCGTCAATAACAGTGGCAGTATCCGGCACTGTTGGATCGAACGCCCCAGACAGCACCTCCCCGCTCGGTGAACGGAATCTCACAATCTTCATTCTCTATCCCTTCGAATGTTCAACCGCTATAAATGTTTTGCGTCTTTTGCCAGATAATTTTTCACATAATCCGACACGGCTTCCTCGAGCGGCAACGCCCGCACGGGGCACCCTGCCGAAAAGAGCTTGTCCATCTTCGCTTCAGTAAAATACTGATAGTTCGGTCTGATTATCTCGGGCATCTCTATGTATTCAATCTCTGGCTTCACGTCCATTGCGGCAAATACCGCCCGCGTCAAGTCGGTCCACGTCCGGGCATGTCCCGTCCCGAGATTGAACAGGCCGTTTACTCCCCTGTTTTCGAGAAGCCACCAGATCACATCCGCACAATCCTTCACATAGACAAAGTCTCGCTTCTGCTCGCCATCACGGAAATCAGGCCGATAAGATTTGAAGAGCTTCACCCTCCCTGTCTCACGGATCTGACCGAACGATTTGTGGATAACGCTTCGCATATCCTCCTTGTGATATTCATTCGGACCGAAAACATTAAAAAATTTGATGCCCGCAATCTTTTTATCCAGCCCATTTCTCAGGGCCCACAGGTCAAACAGCTGCTTGGAATACCCATACATGTTTATGGGACGCAGCTGGGTACTTACGCTGTCCTCATCGGAAAATCCCTGAGAGCCGTCCCCATAGGTAGCAGCGCTGCTCGCATAGATGAAGCGTATATCCTTTTCGACGGCCCATCTCGCAAGTTGTGCGGTGTAGCGATAATTGTTCTCCATGAGGTAATCCGCATCTTGCTGCGTTGTTGAGGAACACGCGCCCATGTGGACAATGGCCTCAACATCGAACGGCACCGCATCATCGAGAATCAGTTCAAGGAAATCCTCCTTGTCCAGATAATCCGTAAACCGTCTGTTGACCAGGTTCTTCCACTTCTCGGATATTCCAAGGCTGTCAACGATAACAATATCATCAACACCCTGTGCATTCAGCTTCCATACGACCGCGCTACCTATAAATCCCGCTCCACCCGTGACTACAATCATTCGAATCCCCTCTGCTGCCGGCATGGTATCCTCCGGGATCCATGAGGCATCGTTGTCGTGAGAAATGTTTCTACAAACAGCAATGATGCGTGCCGTCCCCCATCACGCTATTATCAGGAAATAAGGTAAGGTTCACATACGTCAAAGTCAAGTTTTTTATAGATTTTCCCAGGGTCAGAGATTGTGGGGCTTTCCTCTCCCATACAGGTCGACTTGATGACATATGCCCCGTATTACTTTCACATCCTTGGCAAGGAGTGTGGTTCTCGAAAAGAGGCGCCGCACATTTGTCATCCAGTAATCCGGGCTCTGCGCCTTTATGAAGCCTATCCGCAGAAACATCTCCTTCAGATGATCATACATGGCCTCGGTCTCCTCCACCGTGGCCAGTTTCTGGGCAAAAACGGACGTGCCCTCAGAACATGCGGTAAATATCTCATAGCAGATGATCATGACCGCATGAGAAAGATTGATGGATTTCATGTCACCCGACGTGGGAATTTTGACCAGGAGATCGCAGGATTTGAGTTCCTTGTTGGTAAGCCCCCGGTCTTCGGGACCGAAGACCAGCGCTATCTTGTTGTTCTGAGACATACTGACGATCTCTTCCGCCATTTTCCGTGGATATATCATCGACCTTTTAAGGCTGGTGTCTCCCGATCTTCCGGTTGTCCCCACAACATACTGAAAGGGCGCGAGCGCCTGATCCAGGCTATCAAAATATTGAATTTTTTCAACAACATCAATGGCAAAATGGGTCGACAGCTGTTCGATTTTTTCCCTATCTGCATTCAGGGGATTGATGACTATGAGGCTGCTTATCCCCATATTTTTAGCGCACCGGGCAACAGACCCGATATTGCCAGGGTGTTTTGGTTTGTTCAGTACTACCGTCAGGTTCTCCATCGTTGCCTTTTCCACGTTCCGCCCCTGCCCTTTTTGGTATTGCATAAAGACTGCTCTTGACCTAGAATCCATGACCAGTTGAGTTGTGCTATATCATAACTTGCTGAGGTCTTCCATGGTATATCTCAACCGTTGAAACTATGATTTTAGGGGCATTATCTTATGCCATTATGTCTTGTGCTTGTGACCCTATGGGATCTGATTGACTACAAATGGAAAACACACCAAATATACTCGCCGGGGCCGTCTCGGAGATTGGTATAACGCTCACTGATGAAAAAATAGATCTTCTCATTGAATATTACAGGGAATTGTCCTTCTGGAACAAAAAGATGTCGCTTGTCTCGCTGAAGTCCCCCCTTGATATAACCAAACACCTGATCGATTCTCTCACTCCTGTCCGGCTTATTAAAGACCGTCATTCAAAACTGCTGGATATAGGGACAGGGGCCGGTCTGCCGGGAATCCCGCTCAAAATAGCATTGGAGTCGCTTCGCGTTACCCTCCTCGATACATCCCGCAAAAAGACCTCTTTTCTCAAGAGCGTCATCCGCACGCTTGAACTGAGGGATATCGAGGTTGTAAACAGCAGGGCGGAAGGGTTGACGGTTGAGGATGGTTACAAGGGTGCTTTTGATATAGTCATATCCAGGGCGGCCTTCAAAATCCCCTACCTTCTCACCGTGGGAGCGCCTTTTTTATCTGACGGTGGAATCTTGATAGCTATGAAGGGAAAACATGCCGATGACGAGCTGACACAGGGAGCGGATGCGATCAGGAAAACGGGCCTTGCATTGACGGGGTCCCATGAGATAGAACTTCCCATAACGGGAGAATCAAGAAAACTCCTCTGTTTTTCCAAAGCTCCACCCAAAGAGTAGGCGTCACTGCAAACCAGCTCCCAGACGGATTGTATTTCTAAATTACTACTTCTCAAATGCCCTGTTGTATGCTAGCATATCGACGTTATTCTGAATGTAGACTTGCAGAAAGAAAATCATTTAAATAATGAGAAAAATCATATGCATAGCCAACCAGAAGGGGGGGGTCGGTAAAACAACGACCGCTATCAATTTATCGGCTTCTCTGGCTGCTGCAGAAAAAAGAACGCTCCTGATAGATTGTGACTCTCAGGGAAACGCTACCAGTGGTGTGGGTATCGATCCGTCCACGATACGTGAAAAAAACCTCTACTATGGTCTTACTCAAGATGCCCCTTTTCAGGAAATTGTCTGTAAGACAGATATCGCAACGCTCGACATTATTCCCTCTAATCAGGATCTTATAGGCGTTGAAATAGAGTTCGTATCACTCAAGGATAGAGAAAAAAGGCTGAGAAATTTTCTAAAAAAAATTGACACGCCTTATGAATTTATTATAATTGATTGTCCTCCGTCCCTTGGATTTTTGACCGTTAATTCCCTCGTGGCAGCCGATTCGGTGATAATTCCATTGCAATGCGAATTCTTTGCACTGGAAGGTTTGGGCCAACTTCTTAACAGTGTTAAACTAGTGCAGGCCCGGCTTAATCCATCTCTATCCTTGGCTGGCATATTGCTGACCATGTTCGACCAGAGGAACCGGCTTTCCCACCAGGTAGCCGACGAGGCCAGGAAGTTTTTTGGGTCTAACGTGTTTAAAACCGTCATACCAAGAAATGTCAGGCTTTCCGAAAGTCCCAGCCATGGATTGCCTATTATACTATACGATATCCAGTCCCGCGGTGCAGTTTCATATATGGAACTGGCACGGGAAATCCTGGCAAATGGAAGGGTGTAATGTCTAAGAAAAACGCTTTAGGGAAGGGGCTCGGCGCTATATTCCCGGATCTTATGGAAGATCCCGCTGATAAACCACATTTTGCCCTGTGCGGAATCGAGGAATTATCACCGAACAGGTTCCAGGCCCGCAAGGTCTTTGACGGGCACGAACTAAAGAAACTCACGGATTCCATCAAAAATAACGGCTTACTACAACCGATTCTTGTGAGAAAGTCCGACAATGACGCAGGTTATGAAATTATCGCCGGGGAACGCAGGTGGAGGGCAGCCCAGGCTGCAGGGCTACGGGATGTTCCCATCGTTATCAGGCACAAGACACAAGACCTGGATGTAGCACAGTTGTCTCTCATAGAAAATATTCAGCGGGAGGAGTTGAATCCTCTAGAAGAATCGGGTGCATACTATACCCTGATAGAAACCTTTCACCTTTCTCAGGATGAAATATCGTCACGGGTGGGAAAAGAGAGATCAACCATAGCAAATTCTCTTCGCCTCCAGAATCTTCCTGCAGTGGCAAAGGAGGCTCTGATAAAGAAGGAAATCTCCGCCGGACATGCGAGGGCTATTTTATCGGTTGATTCGCAGGAGGGACAGGTCGCTGTCCTGCGGGAGATTATCAGGAAAAAACTCAGTGTCAGAGAAGCTGAAAAACGGGTAAAAGAAGATATTGCCCAACCAAAACAGAAAAAAGCGGTACAGAAGGACCCGGACATTACAAATCTTGAAAATAAGATATCTGAACGATTAATGGCGAGGACCAATATCAAGCAATTACGCAAAGGGGGTATTATAGAAATACGGTTTCTCTCCTTAGATGACCTGGATAGGGTCTCTGAGGGCATTATGAGTGGGGAAAACCAGTAATATGTCGATGGTTGTACGACAAGGGGAGAAGATTTTATTAACATCTGTTGATAACACTGTGCATAAAGGTTTATAAATTTGGAAGCGTTCTGGAATGAAGGCGTTAAAATAATTAAAGAAAAGGTTAGCCAGCAGAACTTTGAAACCTGGATAAAACCTATCCGGGTAGTTTCGCTGGAAGAGAATAACGTACTTCTCGGGGTGCCTAATAAGTTCTTTAAAGACTGGCTTGTTGAGAATTACATCGACCTGATAAGCCATTCTCTTTCAAATGTGTCGGGTATTGACGTAGATATAAAATTTGTTGTCAGTAAATCCGAGGGTAGAGATACATCAATGGGAGGGGGGGGGCAAAAAACCGTTCAGCGCACCCCTGTTCGCCTGCACTCATCACTTAACTTAAAATACACCTTCGAAAGGTTTGTGGTAGGGGCGTCCAATCAGTTTGCCAATGCCGCCGCTCTTTCGGTAGCTGAACAGCCGGCACGTAACTATAATCCCCTATTTGTTTACGGTGGAGTCGGTCTGGGGAAAACGCACCTGATAAATGCCATAGGTATCCATACGGTCTCCCTCTATCCCCAAAAAAATGTCCTCTATGTATCGGCGGAGGAATTTATGAATGAGCTCATATATTCTATCCGGTACGATAAGATGTCGAATTTTAGGGAAAAGTATAGAAAGATAGATTCCCTTCTTATTGATGATATTCAATTTATTGCAGGCAAGGAAAGGACTCAGGAAGAGTTCTTCCACACCTTTAATACCCTTCACGACTCGGGTAAGCAAATTGTCGTGACGAGTGATAAATTTCCAAAGGAAATGCAAAACCTAGAAGCGAGACTGCGGTCACGGTTTGAGTGGGGGTTAATAGCAGATATTCAACCCCCGGATATCGAAACAAGGATCGCTATTATAGAAAAGAAGGCTCATGAAAATAGTATTGATATATCAAGTGAGGTCACTCATTATATCGCTTCCGTCGCAGATTCAAACATACGGGAACTGGAAGGGATCCTCACGAGGATAGCGGCATACTCATCTCTGACGGGAAAGGAAATTAAGATAGATATTGTACGAGATGTTATTAAGAACCTCCTCAAACACTCGGTCAAGAGAGAAGTCACTATAGATGAAATTACGAAGGCCGTCGGGAGAAAATTTAATATTAAGGTAGGTGATATACGATCTCCTAAAAAGAATAAAAATCTTGTGCTCGCACGTCAGATAGTAATGTATCTTTCTAGAAAAATGACTAATAACTCATTTCCTGATATAGGTGAAAAGGTGGGCGGAAGAGATCATTCAACGGTTATTTACTCAAATAATAAGATTAAAAAAATAATCGAAAAGGATTTTGAAGTAAGAAAAATTGTGGAAGAGATAGAGATGATTTTAAACACCGGGTATTAACAGGTTATAAAGTAGAATATATGATAATATAGTTAATAATGTAGTTTGGTTATATATACCTTTCAACATATCAACAGGTCCTACTATTACTACTATATTTTTTAATTAAATATTTTTTAAAGAATAGGTGACCATATGGAATTTTCTATTGAGAGAGTTGTTTTTCTAGAGGGCATTCAAAAAACTTTAAGTATTGTAGAGAGGAGGACAACCCTTCCGATTCTCAATAATATTCTCATTAGAACACAAAATGAAAGGATCAGGATAGTTGCTACCGACCGAGATGTCGGTTTAACATCGTACTATGAAGCTACAGTTATTGCTCCGGGAGAGATCACGGTTGGAGCAAGAAAATTATTTGAAATGGTCAGAGAAATAGAGGGGGATGTGATTCATTTTCAGGTTCTGGAAAATAACTGGGTAAATGTGACATGCGGCAAGATTATATATAAGATGCCGGGACTTTCTACTGAAGATTTTCCTGAGGTTTCGGATATTGAAGATATGGCGTCTATGGGACTATCGTGTGATGTTTTAAAAAATGTTTTTGAAAAGACATTCTTTGCGATCTCTCAGGACGAGATGAGACCGAACCTTAATGGGGTTTTCTTTGAGATAATAAATGGAAAGGTTGTCGTGGTGGCCACTGATGGACATAGATTATCGATTGCGAATATGCCTTTAGAAGGTGAAGGGGATAATACACTTACTATTCCAGGCGTCATCATACCGCGGAAGGGAGTCTCTGAGATTAGGAGACTGGTTGAAATGGGTGATGCTGTTGAAATATGTGTGACGGCCGGTGTCTGTGTGGTGAAAAAGCAGGATACGGTATTAAGGGTCAGTCTTATTAACTCGGAGTATCCTGATTATAAGAGAGTAATACCAACCGAAAATGGAGTAGTGGTCAAACTCGATAAGGATCATATATTACGCTCTCTAAAACGTATGAGTGTTATGTCAACAGAGAAGTTCAGTGGAGTGAAGATAGAAGTATATGATAATAGAATGGTTTTAACCTCTACGAACCCGGATGTTGGTGAGGCAAAGGATGAAATTGATGTATCCTACGATGGAGAACGGTTGGAGGTAGGGTACAGTGTTCGGTACCTTATAGATGCCGTTGACCACGTTGATGGAGATACCGTTTCGTTTGAAGTGAGAAGCGGCGATGGTCCCGGTGTTGTGAAATCTTCCGGAAGCGATGCCTATATGTGTGTCGTGATGCCGATAAAACTCAGAACAGAGAAAGGATTAGATTAAACAGGAGTGGAAACTTCATATAGTGCGGATAGTATAAAAGTTCTTGACGGCCTCGAGGCTGTCAGGAAAAGGCCTGCCATGTATATAGGCAGTACCAGCAAGGAGGGGCTTCATCATCTGGTCTATGAGGTGGTGGATAATAGTGTGGATGAGGCGTCTGCCGGGTATTGCGATTTAATACAGGTGAAGATCCGTGTTGATAACAGCGTTACGGTCGAAGATAATGGAAGGGGTATCCCCGTAGACATGCACAAGAAGGAAAAAGTGTCTGCGGCCCAGGTGGTGCTGACTAAGCTCCACGCGGGAGGAAAGTTTAACAACGACAGTTATAAGATATCAGGCGGTCTTCATGGAGTAGGTGTTTCCGTTGTGAATGCCCTGTCTGCATATCTTGAACTGGAGGTGCGTAGAGACGGAAAGGTGTATAGACAATCGTATAAAAAGGGTATCCCCACCCAACCCCTTGAAGAGGTTGGAAAAACCAAAAGAAAGGGGACGAAAATAACCTTTATGCCGGATGAGGAGATCTTTGAGGAAATTGATTTCAGTTTTGATGTTCTTTCAAATCGCCTAAGAGAGCTTGCCTTTTTAAATCGGGGAATCAAGATCATTATCGACGATGAGAGAACCGACAAAAAAAATGAATTCTTCTATAAGGGGGGGATCGTTTCATTTGTTGAGTATCTTAACAGAAATAAAAAGGTCCTTCACAACAAGCCGATCTACATCAATGGCGAAAAGGATGACTGCTCCGTGGAACTCGCCCTTCAATACAACGAAGGGTATATGGAAAATGTTTTTTCGTATGCCAACAGCATAAACACCACCGAGGGCGGAACGCATATGATCGGGTTCCGATCCGCCCTTACGAGGGTGATCAACAACTACATTACCAGCAGCGGAATAGGGAAAAACGACAAGACATCCCTGAAGGGCGAAGATGTCAGGGAAGGTTTAGGCTGTGTGGTCAGTGTTAAATTGTCGCAACCCCAGTTTGAAGGGCAGACAAAGACGAAGCTCGGTAACAGCGAAGTCAAAGGCCTGGTGGAGGCAGTGGTGTATGATAAGCTTGGGAACTATTTCGAAGAGAACCCCGCTATCGCACGGCAGGTCGTCTCGAAGTCCATTGACGCGGCACGAGCACGGGATGCCGCACGGAAGGCGCGGGAGCTGACGCGGAGAAAAAGCGCGCTTGAAGTCACCTCTC
Organism: uncultured Syntrophaceae bacterium; assembly: GCA_964468685.1. Classification (GTDB taxonomy): domain Bacteria; phylum Desulfobacterota; class Syntrophia; order Syntrophales; family UBA2210; genus UBA6078. The sequence continues at coordinate 28,126 of CAYXUH010000003.1, forward strand.
TTCCCGGGAAATTGGCGGATTGTCAGGAGAAAGATCCGGCACGGAGTGAAGTGTATATCGTTGAGGGAGATTCAGCGGGTGGCTCTGCTAAACAGGGGAGAGACAGGAGTAATCAGGCCATTCTGCCGCTTCGGGGGAAGGTGTTGAATGTGGAAAAGGCACGCCTTGACAAGATGCTCAACAATAACGAGATAAAGGTCATTATAACGGCTCTTGGGGCCGGGATAGGGGAAGAAGATTATAATATAACCAAACTTCGCTACCATAAGGTTATCATCATGACTGATGCGGATGTTGATGGTGCCCACATTCGAACCCTGCTTTTAACATTCTTTTTTAGATATATGCGGGAAATGATTGATCGAGGCTATCTCTATATAGCCCAACCCCCCCTCTTCAGGATCACGCACAAGAAAAAGGAGTGGTATATCAGCAGCGAAGAGGAAATGGATGAGTATATCCTCACGAGCGGGGTGGAAAAGGTCAAAGTTGTGACCGGCGAGGGAAACATTATCACGGGAGCCAAACTGCTGGGCCTGATAAAAAAGGGCATCCGGCTTGATGCCATACTGAAAAAATTTCACAATAGCGGCAAGGACGAAGAAATTATCCGGTTGTTGGCAGGGGATCCGGTCTTTTCCAAACAAGATTTTGGGGACGATGACGTGCTCTCAAAGACAGGCAAAAGGATCAGCCAGGCGATTGGTAAACGGGTTGTCTCGTGCTGGGCCGAGGCGGATGTAGAGCATGGCGGGCATAAGTTATTTTTCCGTTTGAAGCAAAATGGACAGGACCATACAACATGGATAGATAAAGACATATTCAATATGCCGAAATTTACAGAGGCCAAGGTTCATATAAACCAGATCAGCCCTCTCGGAGAAGCTCCCTACACCATCGTGGAAACGGACGCCGATGATGTGAGGCGGGAGAAACAGCTTGAGAACATGAGGGCACTGATAGATTACGTGGTTCAGACGGGACAAAAGGGGCTGTCTATACAACGATACAAAGGCCTTGGGGAGATGAACCCGGAACAGTTGTGGGAGACCACGATGGACCCGGAGAGGAGGACCCTTCTCCAAGTGAAGGTAGAAGACGCTGTGGCCGCCGACGAAATTTTTACGACGTTGATGGGAGACCAGGTTGAACCGCGCAAGAACTTCATCTTTGAAAATGCGCTCAATGTCTCAAATCTTGACGTATAACGTATCGTCTTAGAGACAGTGAAGGGCATTTCCACACCCTCTCCTGACCGATGCTCTTTTGTGTGTAAGGTAGCAGGTATGTGTAAGAGATGTTTACACCCTTCTTACTTAAAAGTGCCCTTATGGGGGGTGTAATAGGGGCAAGCGATACAGGGAATATTATATTTTAACAGGTAGAAAGGTCTTGAAGAATTATGGATCAGTTGTTCCAGAGAAATATACCGGTAACAATAGAAAGTGAGATGAAAAAGTCCTACATGGAATACGCGATGAGCGTAATTGTAGGCCGCGCAATTCCCGACATCAGGGACGGATTGAAGCCGGTGCACCGCAGGGCGTTGTATGCCATGTCTGATCTTGGAAACAGATGGAACAAGCCCTATAAAAAATCCGCGAGGATCGTGGGTGATATTATCGGTAAATATCATCCCCATGGTGACACGGCTGCGTATGATACCGTCGTCAGGATGGCGCAGGATTTTTCCATGCGGTATCCGCTCATTGACGGCCAGGGAAATTTTGGGTCCGTTGACGGAGATCCGCCGGCCGCCATGCGGTATACCGAGATCAGGATGGAGAAACTGGCGGATGAACTGCTCACGGACCTCGATAAAAATACCGTTGATTTTATTCCGAACTACGACGGCTCTCTTCAAGAACCGGTGGTGCTGCCCGCCAGGATTCCAACCCTTCTCCTCAACGGGTCATCGGGCATAGCGGTTGGTTTAACAACCAATGTACCCCCCCATAATCTGACCGAGTTGATTGATGGGATCATTGAGCTCATTCATAACCCCGAACTTTCGGTCGACGATCTCATGGCATTCATCAAGGGACCTGACTTCCCGACGGCCGGATTTATCAACGGCCGGGACGGGATCGTCTCCGCCTACCGTACGGGGCGTGGCATCATCAAAGTCAGGGCGCGTGCCATCATAGAACGAAACTCGAGAAACGACAGGGAGAGCATCGTCATTACGGAACTTCCCTACCAGGTGAACAAGGCACATTTGATAGAAAAGATATCGGACCTGGTAAAGGAAAAGAAGATCAGCGGTATAGCCGACCTGAGAGACGAATCGGACCGGGAAGGGATGAGAGTCGTCATCGATCTCAAACGGGACGAGATGTCGGGGGTTATTCTCAACCAGCTGTATAAGCACACCCAGATGGAATCGACGTTCGGTATCATCATGCTGGCCATTGACCGGGGACAGCCTCGACTGATGGACCTTAAAGAAATCCTGGTTAAGTTTGTTGATTTCAGAAAAGAAATCGTGATCAGAAGGACGATGTTTGAACTGGCCAAGGCCAGGGAAAAGCTGCATATCCTGGAAGGGCTTATCATAGCCCTCGACAATATTGATGAGGTCATCGCCGTTATCAAGGCGTCCGAAAACGCGAAGACGGCAGCCGAAGAACTGATGGCTAGGTTCGGTCTGAGTGAAGAACAGACCAAGGCTATACTGGAGATGAGGCTGCAGAGGCTGACTGGCCTGGAGCGCGACAAGATACGTGAAGAGCATATCGAGATATCGGCTCTTGTGAAGGAGCTGGAGGGAATCCTTGCAGACTCCCAGAAGGTTTTGGATATCATTGTAGGAGAGCTGGAGGATATACTGAAACGCTACGGGGATGCGAGGAGAACGGAAATCGTCCTGAGCAGTACCGATATCGGGATTGAGGATATGATCGTAGAAGAGGATATGGTGGTGACCATATCACACCAGAACTACATAAAAAGAAATCCGGCCAGTCTTTACCGGAGCCAGCACCGTGGAGGTCGCGGCAAGGTCGGTATGGGGACGAAGGAAGACGATTTTCTAGAGAGGATGTTTATAGCCTCTACACATAGTCATATCCTGTTTTTTACCAATATGGGGCGTATATACTGGCTGAAGATATACCAGATTCCGCAGGCGGGACGGGCCGCAAAGGGGAAGGCGATTGTCAATCTGATAGGGGTAGCGCAGGAGGAGAAGATTACGGCCGTCCTCCCCGTCAAAGAATTTATCCCGGGTAAGTTTGTCATCATGGCGACCAGGCGGGGGATTATCAAAAAGACGGATCTCATCGCCTATTCCAATCCCCGATCCGGTGGCATCATTGCGCTGACCCTCGACGAGGGGGATGAGCTGATCGATGTAAAACAGACAAACGGCGACCAGGACATCTTTCTCGGCGCCAGGAAGGGCAACGCAATACGGTTCAATGAGAGAGATGTTCGGCCCATAGGGAGAACGGCCCGGGGCGTCACGGGAATCAGGATAGCAAAGGACGATGAAGTGGTCGGTATGGAAGTGCTCAGGGACAGCAATTCCATCCTGGCCGTTTCAGACAAGGGCTTCGGCAAGAGAACGGAGATTTCGGAATATCGGCTTCAGTCACGGGGTGGAAAGGGCATTATTAACCTTAAAACAACACCCAAGGTGGGGTTTGTTACACGGATAAAACAGGTGACCGGCGATGAGGATATTATGCTGATCAGCAATACGGGAAACATCATACGGCTTGGCGTGAACGAGGTTTCCCTCCTGCACCGAAGCACCCAGGGAGTCAAGCTGATAGATCTGGCTGATGGAGAGCAGTTGGTAGGACTGGCCCGGGTGGAACGCGAAGATCCGGATATGGACGAGGAACTGCCCGTCCCGGAGTCGGATCCCTTTGACTTTTAACAGGGGCCTCGGTGTTCTTGCATCTCCCGCAGCCATGCTCTTTAGTAAGTTAGAAATTAGTTTCTGCGTTTTTCCGCAGGGAATAATTTCGTTAACGCA
>CAYXUH010000004.1:0-31764 GCA_964468685.1 uncultured Syntrophaceae bacterium
CAGTCTGGCCAGCAGGTTGCAGGTCCTGAAGTCGATATCGACAAAGGATTCGAATTCGTCAAACCTGCCGTCCGAGTCCTCATCATCCCCGGAATATATCTCCAGGTAATCGATAATATCCAAGGGATTCGATGGAATCCTGAAGAAGGATATGCCGTCGTTGTTCATGGCCATGTGCATCGTCTTTATAAAGTCAGAGAAGGATTCTGTCCTGCCGATATTGAGGTGTGGATTTGCGTCGGAGACCAGCCATTCTCTGAACTCTTCAATCATGACGAGAAATTTGGCGTCCTTGACACCGTCGATCTTTCCAGAATCAATAAGTATATCGTAAGACCACCCTCCGCCGAACTTGTCGCCGATCGCCTCCGTGTCCAGCTTAACCTGGTCGTGTTCCCTGAAGTAGTTGAGGAACGAGGTCTCTATGTTGATTTGGGCCATCCCCGCCACCGATACGGCGATGAGGATAGCGACGACGATCAGCACTTTGTGGTAGTGGAAGATGGCGCCCTTCGCCATCAGAGCGATGATTCGGTCGACCACCGTTTTTTTTGCTTTATCCTTGTGGAAGAGGACGGAGGGTCTCGTCCCCGGCAGGAGCACCAGAGCGGCTGGAATCAGTGAACAGGAGATGAAAACGGCGAACATGACCCCAATGGCGGAGGCGATTCCCCACTCGCGTATGGCCGAGACCTGGCTGGTTGCGAGCGTCATGAAGGCGATGAAGGTGGTCACCCCGGCCAGAAGGACGGTCATTGATATGTGGGACATGGACTCAAAAAGTCCCTCCCGTTTATCCATTGTCATAATGGTGTTGAAGTCGGCGTAGTACTGGTTGAGCAGATGAATGGCGTACGAACTCCCCACGGCGATCATCAGCGGCGGGATGGACACGCCGACCGGGGTAACACGGTATCCAATGTATCCCATGAGACCAAGGATCCACAACTCCGCCAGCCCAAGCGTTACGAAGGGGAGCACTATCCCCCGGACCGAGCGGAAATTCACGTAGAACACGATAACGACAACAAGGAGGACAAGGGGGATGTTCCTGAACAGGTCCGAATGCATATAATCGTTCATCCACATATTCACGACCGGAACGCCCGAGGATATGATGTCAAGATCGCTGCGGTAGCTGTTGGTAACCTCCGCCATTTCGCGTATGGCCGGATCCTGGTCGTCCAGATTGATGAACTTGATGACGACGCAGAAATCGGTTATCTCCCCGGTCTGAGCGTCTCTGCTGTAGAGCCCCTTGTCGAAGGAAGGATTCCGCTCCAGCCGCTGCCTGAATTCCTCGATCTCCTGTGGGGAGGAGGGGAGTATGCGCCTCCCGCTGTCATCCTTTTCGATAAGATCGTATGTTTCGAGGGTATCGTTTTCGCCCGTTATGTCCTCTGCCGTCAGGGGGGAGAGGATCGTGTCCACGATCTCCTTTTTCTTGAAGTCCATGGATCGAAGGATCTGCCCGCGCAGCTTTCTGAGGCCGCGTGCGCTTATGGTTCCGTTTCTAGCAGATTTTTCTATTTTCCGCGCCAGCAGTCTCTGAAAGGCGGAATCATCGTTAAATGCCGCCATCAGATCGCTGTAGGGGATCTCTCCCCGTGACACGATTGAATCGAACCTCTTAAGCCGGGAGGCCTCCCGCTCCTCGTCGAAGTCCTTGTATTCCTCCAGATCGGTCAGGAGGAGATCGAGCGTGCGGAAGGTTTTTTCGCTCCACAGATCGTCGGCGGAGACGGCCATGATGGCGAAGCGGCCGTTATCGCCGTAGATTTCTTTCATCTCGTTGTAGTAGATATACTCGCGGTCATTCTTGGGCATGAAGGATTCGACGGAATTGTCAAACTCCAGTTTGGTTATCCCGGGGACCAGGATCGCGGTAAGAATGACCAGCAGAATCAATATAAGTAACGGTCTTTGCAGAACAAAGTGGATATATCTGTTCATAGAATATCCTGTCGGCTGAGGTATGATTTGATCACCCTGTGGTGCAGATGGAGTACCTGTATCCCGGCTCAATGTCAAACGATTTTTACCCCTTGCCGTGAATCCCGGCAGAGGGGGCCGATCGTTCACTCTTCGGTTTTCTCCCTTGCTTTTCCGGGTAAGGATCATCTACTATGGGATGTGTATAGGGAATGTATACGAGTATAATATCCAGGCGAGAGGGATGGAGAATGAAGGTAAGCAGTGTAGCAAAGATAAGGGAACTGGACTGGACGGCCATCGAGAAGTTCGGCATAGAAGACAAGCTGCTGATGGAGAACGCGGGCCTTGCCACGTATGGTGTCATCCGAGACGAGATAGGCATAAAGGACCAGAGATTTGTTGTTTTTTGCGGAGTTGGGAACAACGGAGGCGACGGGCTTGTCGTCGCCAGAAAGATACATTCAAACGGCGGACAGGTCGGAGTGTATATTGTCGGTAACCGGAAACGCTTCACTGGCTCAGCGGCGGTGAACCTCGCCAGTGTCGAACGGCTTCCCCTCCAGGTTGAAGAGCTCAGGGATGCCGTCTCCGCTGAGGCGGCCATCTCCGGTTGCGACGCAATCATAGACGCGATTTTTGGGACGGGCCTTGCGCGGGATGTTACGGGCCTCCATCGGGAGGTCATCGACCTGATAAACACCGCCGGAAGGCCGGTCTTCAGCGTTGATATCCCCTCGGGCGTCAACGGCGACACGGGGATGGTCATGGGGGCGGCAGTGAAGGCGGACTGTACGGTGACCTTCGGACTTCCCAAGGTGGGGAATATACTTTTCCCAGGGTACGATTTGTGCGGGAGGCTATACGTAACCCACATCTCCTTTCCTCCTTCTCATTATGACAACGATTCCTTGCGGGTCGAGATAAACGCTCCATCACAGATCCCGCCGCGGTCGGCGGAGGGGCACAAGGGGGATTTCGGCGATGTCCTCACCATCGCGGGGGCCGCCGGCTACTTTGGCGCCCCGTATTTCGCGGCATTCTCATTTCTGAAAGCGGGAGGGGGTTACTCGCGTCTCGCCTCGCCACGGTCGATAACGCCTTGCCTGGCGGTCAAAGGGAGCGAAATCGTCTTTGTACCCCAGGAGGAGACGGTCTCCGGAAGCATTGCCCTCAAAAACAGAGATGTTCTCCTTGAACTGTCGGAAAAGGTGGATATGGTCGTCCTGGGACCGGGCCTGTCGCTTGACGAGGAGACGCAGGGACTCGCGCGGGGGCTTGCGAGCGAGATTGAAAAACCCCTCCTGATAGATGGGGACGGGATCACCGCCCTGTGCGCGGACTTGGAAATTATAAGAAAGAGAACGGCGCCGACGATCCTGACGCCCCATCTGGGAGAGCTGTCCAGAATCACCAGGATTGGTGTCGAGGAGATACGGGCAAACCGGATAGGGGTACTACAGGACGCCGCATCCGATCTGAACGCAATTATCGTCATGAAGGGCGCGCACTCGCTGATAGGGTATCCCGACGGGAGGGTCTTTATCAACCTAAGCGGCAATTCGGGGATGGCGACTGCCGGATCGGGCGACGTCCTCACCGGGACGATCGCGGCGATGTTCGGCCTGGGCCTGCCCCTTGAGGATGCGGTCAGGAAGGGCGTATTCATACATGGTCTTGCCGGGGATCTTGCCGCCGAGGATGAGGGCGAAGACGGCATAACGGCCTCGGATATACTGGGATATCTCCCCCTCGCGGTGAAGATGGATCGTGAGGGGCTGGATGAAGACCTTCGCGCCCGGTATGAGGGAATGATTGTGCTGTAAGGCAGGAGACTATCCGGGAAGCTCGATGTTGAGGGCGTACTGGAGGACGACATATACCAGGTATATCCCCAGCAGCCAGACCCCCTGCCACCGCTTGAACCACCCGTCCCTGTTCATAAAGATGAATGATCGGAAGGAGTAGAGGATAATCAGCATCGCGGGGAAGTGGAAGGTGAAGAAGTTTGGCGGTATGGAGAGCGGTCTGACCGCCGCCGAGGCGCCGATGACAAAGAGGCAGTTGAGGACGTCAGCCCCCACGATATTCCCGACGGCGATCTCCGGGTGACCCTTCCGGATGGATGCCAGGGCGGTCATCAGTTCCGGTAGTGAGGTGCCCAGGGCCACCATCGTGGCGGCTATGACATCCTCTGGAACGCCGATTCTGAATGCGATCTCCGCCGCCGCGGGTACCAGGAAACGCGCCCCTGCAACGACCAGCAGCAGTCCCCCTATAACCATTACCCAGCAGATTCCCGCGTTCGTAGTCCCGACATCGTCATCCCTGTTATACGCGCCGGCATTCTGCCGAGACCACCGGTAGGCCAGGTACAGATAGACCCCGAGGAGTATCAGGAAGAAAAACCCCACCCACCGGTTCAGCACCGGCTGGCCCGGCATGGAGGCGAGGGCGTAGACGGAGATGACAACCAGGAGCGTGGCAACCCCGACCTGCACCCAGCCGGTCCTGTCGAGGATAAAGCGGTTGACCGGGATAGGCGCCAGTACGCAGGCAAGACCGAATATCAGACCGGTGTCGGCAATGATCGAACCGACGCCGTTTCCCAGGGCGAGGCCCGGGTTTCCCATCCATGCCGCCATGACCGATACGGATGCCTCGGGCGCGGTGGTTCCGAGAGAGATGATCGTCGCGCCGATGACGATCTTGGAAAGACCGGTCCGCTGGGCCAAGACTACGACGCCGTCCACCATCCAGTCCGCCCCCTTGGACAGGAGCGCTATGCAGGCGATAATCACGATCAGGAGGAGGAGGGTAGGGGACCCCGTCATCAGATCGTGAAGGACATCCGTGTCCCAGAGCCAGTGAAGATGTTCCATATGACAATCGTCTCCAGGGTGGTATACCGGGGTGCCGGCGGTAGGCCCGGCACCCCAGCGCATATGCTATTGCCTGAGATCAGCGATGAACGTGTTGGAAGATTCGATCGATTCATTCATCCTTCTGACCAGTCCGTCGATTTTACCCCGCAGGGTCGAAAATTCAACCTTCAAAGAACTAATCGCCTGGGCGTTGAGGTTGTGTTTCAGAAACAGGACGTTGTCGTAAAAGGTGCTGAGCACGGGCTTCATGCTCTTTTCAGCCCGGTGCATGCTGGCGAGCATCCCCCGGTACCGTGACTGTGTTGCCGCCATCTGCTTCCTGCTCGCCTCCCGCAGGTCGGCTTTCTTGTACAGACCCAGTTCGTGCTTCCACTCGTCAAAGAGGGCATCGGCAATCGCCTCCACCCTGTCGATCCGCGCGGACACCTTCCGGGCCGCCCCCTTGCAGTCTTCATACTCCGCGTTCAGTTTCTCATACGCCTTTTTCAGGTCGGTATCCTTCAGGGCGACAACGGAGGCGAACTGTTCCAGCGCTGTCTTGAACTGCTGTTGGGCATCGACCTGGGAGTCGCGCGCATCCTTGACACGATCGACGAGGATATCGCGGTTATGAATGCCTGCTTTTTCCATGGCATCATAATACGCCGTGGCGCATCCCCCAATCAAGGGGAGGGCCAGGGCGGCGATCACGATCAACCGAACGGGTATGCGGTGTGTTGTCATCATTAATCCCTTTCCTTATGGTCCCTGCAGCGGTCCGTGTGTTTCCTCACGCCCGGAAAACGGTCACGATACCGATAACGATGAAGCCGATCCCCGCAACGATGGAAAGATACTTCTCGCTGATATAATTGGAAATGAAACTACCTGCGAGGACACCGATTCCCGACGCGACAATGAGGGCCAGGGACGCGCCCATGAACACGGTCAGCTTGCTCACTCCTTTGTCCGTCGCGAAGAGCATGGTGGCCAGCTGTGTCTTGTCACCGAGCTCCGCGATAAAGACAGCGGAAAACACAACAGAGAGGGTCTTTAAATCCACGATTTTTCTCCTTACCTGAAATAAAAGCTCACTCGTTCAGACCCAGCGACTCCAGGACCTCCAGAGCGAAGCGGGCGTGTGCGGTCGCTGGTCCTCCGCCCATCTCGATCCCGACCTCGATGGCCTCGATGATTTCCCCCTCCGTCGCCCCTTCATTCGCTGCCTGTTCGATATGCCACTGCATACAAGACTCGCAGTTGATCACGACGGATATCCCGACCGCAATCAGCTCCTTCTCCTTGCGCTTCAGCTTCCCGTCGCGGTACGTCGCCTGCTCCATCTCGAGAAAGGCCTCGTACACCCTGGATTTCTTCTTCACCAGGGTTGTGTGTGCTTTTTCCCTCAATCGGGATATCTCCTTGAGTCTGTCCTCCACATCAATCCTTCCTGAGCAGCATCCTATCGGGGGGTGTATTCGAAACGCAACAAAAAACAGTCTCTCTGCCCGCCGCGTCCGCTATATCGTGTATGAGTCAAGCAGTCGGCGCTCCGTCTCGCCCGCGATCGTGGCGGTTACCTCCACGAAGGGTGCCAGGGGGGAATGCTCCAGTTTGCCCCTCAGCAGTTGATCGACCTGGAAGATTCCGGCGGAGTTGGAGAGCTTGATCTCGATGCAGATAGGTTTCTTTGTCCCTTTTATGATATTGACCTCATCCACGGCCTGCGCGGAGACGGAATGGATATTGACCTGTCCCGACTCAAAGGGGATCCGGGAACGCCCCAGGGTCATGTCCGTCGCGTCTGCGATCTTCAGGACGCCGGCCTCGATCGTCAGACACGTCTCGTCGGAACCGTGGGCGACGATGGCATGCAGGCTCTCGGACACCATCGTTGTCAGGTCGGGCTCATCGTAGATCCCCTCCAGAAGCTCACGTATCTTGCGAAAGGCTATAAAGAGGCTGTATCGCTCATGGTGGTTCCGATGCACCGCGATCCCTGCGTCGTGCAGGCAGGCCGCCAGGACCACGATCAGCTCCGCATCTTCGGGGGTCAGGCCGTGATTCGTGACGACGCTTGGTTCAACACCCCCCTTGACCAGGAGGCGGATGATGCGCAGGGCGGCGTTGGCCACGATGCGGATATGCACCTCGCCGTGATCGCTCATTCCCAGACGGTCCACGGCATTGATGTTCGCGCACTTCCAGATCTGAAAAAGCTCCCGGTCCGCATTGATCCGTTTTGTCAGATCGTGCAGCTTCTTATTGTTGCGTACGGGTATCTTGAATTCCATGGGAATTCCTCTCTTCATATGGTTGATACTTATCAGCGGCACACCGCCCTGTGTGATGACGTTCGAGGCGTCTCTCAGTCCAGGAGGCGATTTTCTCCTGAGAGGGCCTGAATCGGGGTAATATTCTGGCTGCACTCTATGCAGCCCAGGTAGCGGTTGTCTTTGTCCCTGAGTGCAAAGTATTGAATGAGGACCTTTTCCTTCCGACCTCCTTCGCCGACAGGGAGATCAATCCAGAAACTTGCATCGTCACGCGCGCCGGCCTTCATCTCGCCGAGGATCACCTCGACCTTGCCTAAGCTCTTTTTCGGGTGGCAGTTCCGTACGTTTCGACCGACAGCGGCTTCAGGCCTCTTGAATATCCGTGTCTCATGCCTGTTCCATGCCAGGACCTCATCCTTCGCATCGACAACAGAAAACTCGATGGGAATCGTTTCCATCATGGCCTCAAGCACCTCTTTCGATACTGAACCTATCATAATGTCCCCTCCTTCTCATTCAGGACCGGTGCCTTCCCGGCACGGTGGCCTGATGTGCTGATAGTAGACGGGTCTTCTGCCCCCTTTCATACCAGACTGGAGGTCTTCTGACAATCAGTATCTCTATTTTCAGTAGCGTTCTCAATCGGATAGGAGGACCCAGGAGCCCCTCCGGACGAAGAGGTCTCTATGGGGCGCGTGTACTGAATGGGGAAGAGATGGAGATTTCCGATAAGGGTGTCTCGCCTTGCGGTTCCAGTAAAAATGTAATACAATAAAAAATTACAAACAGGTCTCAGGGATTGGTACTTCAGGAGTTTGATACGTATGGCGATATCGCGGAAAATAGAAGGCTTTATATCGAAGTCTTCCTGGATACGGAGGATGTTCGAGGATGGAATAAAGCTGAAAGAGAAGTACGGCCCGGAAAATGTATTCGACTTTAGTCTCGGCAATCCCAATGTCGATCCCCCCGACAGGTTTCGGGAACTCCTGGTGGAGGTTGCGGAGGAGTGCGGATGCACGTCGGGTGCCCATATGTACATGCCGAATGTGGGGTACGCGGATACGAGGGCTGAAATCGCGGCCTATCTCTCCTGCGAACATTCGGTGGCCCTGTCTGCAGATCATATCATCATGACCTGTGGCGCGGGGGGGGCTCTGAATGTCGTCTTTAAGACCCTCTTCGATCCGGGGGATGAGATCATCATCCCGAAGCCCTTCTTTGCCGAGTACACCTTCTACGTGGATAATCATGACGGCGTCCCGGTTTTTGTGGAGACGAACGAGGACTTTTCTCTGAACCTGGATGCCATTGAAAAGGCCGTGACTGACAGGACGAAGGTAATCCTGATCAATTCCCCAAATAATCCGACGGGGAAGATATACGATCAGGCGTCTATCGAGGGGCTTTCATCGCTTATCGAAGAGAAGCAGCAGGAGTTTGGCACGCAGATCTATCTTCTTTCCGATGAGCCGTACAGTACAATAGCCTACGATGGGATCACGGTTCCCAGCATCCTGAAGGCTTGCAAAAACAGCCTGGTGGTGACGTCGTATTCGAAGAGCCTGTCCGTGCCGGGTGAAAGGATCGGCTATATCGCCATCGGCCCTGAAATAGCGGATATCGAGAAACTTCTCGGAGGGCTGGCTCTTTCCAACAGAATACTCGGTTTTGTAAACGCGCCGGCGCTTATGCAGCGGATTGTCGGGCGGATGCAGGGGATATATGTTGATGTCGAACACTACAGAAGAAAACGAGAGTTGCTGTGTGACGGCCTGTGGCAGGCGGGGTTCGAGTTTGAACGGCCAGACGGGGCCTTCTACCTTTTTCCACGAACGCCGATAGACGACGATGTGAAATTCGTTCGCGTTCTTCAGGAAAAGAATATTCTTGTCGTGCCGGGGAGTGGATTCGGGGGCCCCGGACATATTCGTGTGTGTTACTGTGTTGACGATGCCACGATTATAAACTCGATGGAGGGGTTTGCGGCGGTGATGAAACAATACCGCTAGAAGGACAGGAAGAGAGAGTCATATGATAGAACATAGACCATGGGGAGATTATGAGGTTCTTTCCGATGAGGCAGACCACAAGGTGAAGAGGATAGTTGTCCATCCCGGTAAGCGTTTGAGCCTTCAGAGACACAGCAATCGTGCTGAACATTGGTATATGCTGAGCGGGGAGGGCGTTGTTACCATCGACAGAGATAACCGGCCACTAAAGAGCGGGCAATCGGTGGACATTCCCAAGGAGACACTGCATCGTATGAAGAATTCGGGGAAAGAACCCGTTATGTTCATAGAGGTCCAGACAGGCGATTACTTCGGCGAAGACGATATCGAGCGGGTCGAGGATGATTTCGGGCGGGTGTAGCCCAAGAATATTCATGGTTGTATGCCGGTGATTGATATGGAGACCGTGAAGGTTACCATACTCGGATCAGGGACCTGTGTCCCCTCCCTCAAACGCAGTTCCTGCTCAGTGCTTGTTGAGACCGGCGGGGCAAAACTCCTCTTCGACATGGGTCCTGGAACGATGAGACGCCTCCTTGAGGCGGGCGTGACGATAGGGCAGATATCCCATCTTTTTTTCAGTCATTTTCACCCGGATCACACCGGCGAACTGGTCAGCTTTCTCTTCGCGAGCAAATATCCGAATGAGCGTCGAAGGCGAAGCAGGCTCAGAATCACCGCCGCCGAGGGGTTTATGGATTTTTATGAAAGACTGGAAAGGGTGTATGGGCAGTGGATCGATCTGGAGGAGGGGATCCTCGATATCTTTGAGATGAGAAGTTCCGAGCCGGATTCCATGGACCTCGATTTCTCGAATGTAGACACCGTTCCCATGGTGCATACCGAAAGCAGCATCGGTTACCGTCTGACAATGCCGGATACGACCTCCATCGTCTATACCGGAGATACCGATTACTGCAAAGACGCGGTACGACTCGCGATGAACGCTGATCTGCTCATCTGTGAGTGCGCGCTTCCGGATGAGATGAAGGTCCCCGGCCATCTGACACCGTCGCTCGCGGGGCGGATCGCCTCAGAAGCGCAGGTCAAAAACCTTGTCCTCACGCATTTCTATCCCGAGTGCGACGGGATCGATATCGAGGCGCAGTGCAGGAAGACATACGGCGGCAGGCTTGTATGCGCCGAGGACCTCATGCAAATCGAGATCGCGAACGGCCGCCTCAGTCTTCTGAAATAGAGATGGTATCTCTCCACGTCCGATGGGTTGCCCCCGTCTAGTCTTCTAGAAACCGTATAATCCCTTCAATATCAGGAAGTTCCGGGATATCGTAGATCTTGATCCACGCCACCGTTCCGCTCCCGTCCACAACGATATTAGCCCGCTCGGAGAATCCCTTCTTGTCGCGGAAGATGCCGTACAGTCCCGCTACCCTCCCGTGTGGCCAGAAATCGGACAGGAGCCTCGTCTCGGCTATCTTCAGCTCCTTGGCCCAGGCGTTTTTAGACGGAACGCTGTCCACGCTGATCCCCAGAGCTACGGTATTCAGCCCGGCCAGGAGGTCCTTGTTCGCCTCCAGCGCCTTCATCTGGTCGTCGCACACGCCGGTCCAGGCAAGAGGATGCCACGAGAGCAGGACCCTCTTCCCCCGAGACCCGAGAGCCGGGCCTCTTTGTTCCGATTATCCTTCAGTACAAAATCCGGAGCCCTGTCTCCAACCTTGATGGTCATATCTCACCTCCCTTTCTTCTTACTGGATGACGGTGTCTTTGGTTCAAAAAAGCGAATTTGAGAACGGGGAAAATTCGTTGATACGAACGCGTGATGGACAAACAACCTCGTATCTATACAAGAAAACAGGACCATCCGCCAGTCAATAATCTCAAAAGCGGAATGATTTTCCCCTTCTATATACTCCTGTAATGTGTTACCTTAAAGGCATCGAAGGGGAGAGGTGGAACAAGGGGCTGACGGATCACAGCGTGCCCCGCTATGAACTGCCATGAAGATGCAGCTGCCGCCACACAAGACCAAGATAATCTGCACGATCGGTCCCGCTTCGCGCTCGGAGGCGGTCCTCTCCGATATGATGCGCAGGGGGATGACCATCGCCCGGATCAACTTTTCCCACGGCACCCTGGAAGAGCACCGGCAGACCATTGCCGCTGTACGGTCCGTAGCGGCGAAACAAGGCAGGCGCTGCCCCATCCTTGTCGATCTGCCCGGGCCGAAGATACGGATCGGTAAACTGGAAACGGAACCGCTCGTTCTCACAAAGGGGACGGAGATAACGTTGACCACCAGGGACGTTTTGGGCACACCGACCCTGATCCCCGTGACATACCAGCGGCTTCCCGAAAGCGTTTCACCAGGGAGCGTTATCTATCTCAATGACGGCTTCATCGCCTTGGAGGTAATGGCGGTCCTGCGCGATGAGGTTCGGTGCACGGTGACGACGGGAGGAAATCTCCTCTCCAGGAAGGGCCTCAATCTCCCCGGGGCAAAGATCTTTATGAATCCCCTGACCGAGCAGGACCTCAAACTGATGGACTTCGCCCTCAGGGAGGGGATCGACACTTTCAGTATCTCTTTCGTCGAAACGGCGGATGATATCCTCCGAGCAAAGATGTTTGCCCGGAAAAAGGGTAAGAATATCTACGTTGTAGCTAAGATCGAGAGGGCGGCCGCCATCGAGAACATTGATGAAATCCTTGATGCTGCGGATGCCATTATGATCGCCCGTGGTGATCTGGGAGTCGAAATTCCCATCGAAGAGGTCCCTATTGTTCAGAAGCAGTTGATTCGAAAGGCCAATCTCTCCTGCCGTCCCGTTATAACGGCGACGCAGATGCTGGAATCCATGATCGACAACACCCGCCCCACCAGAGCGGAGGCGACCGATGTCGCCAATGCCATCCTAGACGGTACCGATGGTGTTATGATGTCGGAGGAGACGGCAATCGGCCAATACCCCGTCGAGGCCGTGGAGATGATGGCACGGATTGCCGTCGCCCTGGAACGGCAACGGCACATGATACGGTCATCGGTTTTCCTTCAGGAGCAGCTGAAGGGAGAATTGATCAATCGCCAGATAACCGTTCCGGACACCGTTTCACTGAATGTTTCCCAAGCGGTTCGGGCCCTGGGCTGCCCCTTTGTTCTGACGGCCACATCGGGGGGGATGACGGCGCGCCGCGTGTCGAGGCTCAAACCTGATGGCTGGATTATAGCCTGCAATAACGATGAACGGATCTGCGATTTTCTCCGGTTTTCATATGGCGTCTTCCCCATGCTCATGGACACCGGCACCCGGGAATGGTACGAGAGTCTGATAAACCTTCTCAAAGATTCAGGGCTCATCCGAAAGGGAGATAGGATCATCCTGACGGAAGGTAAGTTCTCAGGTACGACGGGAGGAACCGACTCCTTGGGGATTATTACGATCTCATAGCCCCTTCATGAACGGAGCACGAACGGTTGATATAAGGCTTAGCGCCTATGACGAAGATACTGGTTGGCGATATAGGAGGGACGAAAACTGCCCTGGCCGTTGTTTCCCCCGAGCGGGGGCCGCGGGATCTGCTGGTTCGAAAGACGTTCCCCAGCGTAAAATTCCCTTCGCTGGAGAGAATCATAGAGGAGTTTCTTGCCGGGACCGATCTGGTGATCGACAGGGCCGTCTTCGGTATAGCCGGACCTGTCGAAAATGGGCAAGTCAAGACAACGAATCTGCCGTGGCGTGTTGAGGAAGTCCGCCTGGCAGAGGCCTTCGGGTTTTCATCCGTGTATTTCATGAATGATCTCGAAGCGATGGCTTGCGGCGTGCCGCATCTAGAGGCGTCGGAACTTCTTGTGCTCAACCATGGGAACCCTCTGAAGGGAGGGGCTATTGCCGTTGTCGCTCCCGGGACCGGCCTGGGGGAGGCGTTTCTTACCTGGGACGGCACGCGCTATCAGGCCCACGTTTCTGAAGGCGGCCACACCGATTTTGCCCCGAAGACCCTTCTGGAGAGAGGGCTTCTGAATTATCTAAACGGACGACTCGGTCACGCCAGTTATGAGAGGGTATGCTCGGGTCCGGGCATTTCTCATATATACGATTACCTGAAGCAGGGCGGATACGGTGATGAGCCGCCCTGGCTGGTCGAAAAATTGGCGGGGGTGGAAGATGCAACCCCCGTTATAGTGGATGCCGCTCTCGACGAGCAAAGACCATGCGAGCTGTGTGTCAGGACCCTCGATGAATTTGTGTCCATCCTGGGGGCTGAGGCGGGCAATCTGGCACTGAAGGTCCTGGCGACGCGGGATGTGTACCTGGGGGGCGGCATTGTGCCTCGGATACTGCCTTTTTTAAAGAAGGTGATCTTCATGAAATCGTTCCGGGACAAGGGACGGTATGCCGATCTCATGGGCAGGATTCCGGTACATGTCATCCTGGCACTCGACGTTGCCCTCTTCGGGACGGCGTCCAAGGCCATGGAACAGTAATATTCCGTAATAATTATATTTTCACGGCGGATTGAAAAATGGCAGAGAAAAAAGGATCGATACAGCGGCGTCGGACCATATCGTGGGGTCTGGGAGCATATCAGAATTTCGTGGAGCAGGGACTGGCCGCGGTGAGAGAAGAGAGGATCGTGGCCCGGATCTGGGCCCACGACCATACGGTCTGGAACCCCAATCCTGCGGAGATAAAGAATCGCCTGGGCTGGCTTCACTCTATCGGAGTCATGTCCCGAAATATCCAGCGACTTACGGATCTAGCCGACGCGGTGCGTGCAGAGGGGTATAGGCATGTCCTCTTACTGGGAATGGGGGGATCGAGCCTCGCGGCCGGAGTCTTGGCCAAAACGTTCGGTTCACAGTCTGGGTACCCCGATCTCGCTATTCTTGACAGTACCGATCCGGGGGCGGTCCTAACACGGAGAGAACAAGGTGATCCCGCCCGGTCGCTCTTTATCGTCTCGACGAAGTCGGGAACCACCGTTGAAACCCTCTCCTTTTTCAAGTTTTTCTATAATCGGGTCGCCGATCTTCTCGGGGAGGAAAGGGCTGGGCAGCACTTCGTCGCGATAACCGATCCAGGCAGTCCCCTGACCGATCTTGCCGAACGCTGCAGGTTCAGGTCCACCTTTCTCAACGACCCGCATATCGGCGGGCGATATTCTGTTCTTTCCTGCTTCGGTCTGGTACCGGCGGCGCTCACCGGCATCGATCTGAACCTCCTGCTGGCGCGCGCCACAAACATGTCATCCGATGGTGAAACACCCACTGGTGATGCGGTCCTACTGGGGGTGATCCTCGGCGAGCTGGCCATGGCGGACCGGGACAAGGTAACGCTTGTCGCATCGCCGGGTCTTGAGTCTTTTGGTGACTGGGTGGAGCAGCTCCTTGCCGAAAGTACCGGTAAGAAGGGGAGGGGGATCCTTCCCGTGGTCGGGGAACCGCTCGGTTCACCGGAAGACTACGGAAACGACCGCCTCTTCGTATATCTCCGCCTGGCGGGAGATGCGGAATATAAAAAGAAAATTGCCGACCTTGAGCGGGCCGGGCATCCCGTTGTCACTATCAATGTGGAGGACCGATACGATCTCGGCGGTCTGTTTTTTATCTGGGAGATGGCCACGGCCGTTGCCGGCTGGCGCATGGGGATCAACCCTTTTGACCAGCCTGATGTTGAATCGTCCAAGATCCTGGCCCGCCGGATGGTGGATCAGTACATCAAAAGGGGAATTTTCCCCGAAGAAGAGCCCTCTCTGATTGACCGAGATATTATGGTCTTCGGAGGTCCGGAGTCTCAAGATCCCGGAAGCGCCCTGGCCTCTTTCATCGGGGAGGGGATAACCGATGGCGCGTATATCGCGCTCCAGGCGTACCTGCAACCTGGCCTCGAAACCGACAAGGCGCTGCATCGCCTTCGCGTGCGGCTCCGGGATCGGTTCAGGCTTGCCACAACGACCGGATATGGACCCCGGTATCTCCATTCCACGGGTCAGTTGCACAAGGGGGATGCCGGCAGGGGATTGTTTGTCCAGTTTACAGCCGATAACGCGACGGACGTCGCGATCCCCGATGATCCCGGATCACCCGTATCGTCTATGACCTTTGGTGCGCTCGAAAAGGCCCAGGCTATGGGAGACCGGAAGGCACTGGAGGATGCCGGGAGAAGGGTGGTGCGCTTTCATCTGGGGAGCAATGTCATCGACGGGCTGAACCGGTTGACGGAGTCACTGGCGTGACCCTGCAATGGCAGTATGCACCTCAGGCATCTTCAAAACGGTTGAGGTCAACGTTTTTTCTGACCTTGTCGGGGTCGAATATCCGTCCGTTCATCGCTATATAGACGCCAGGCGGAAGCAACTGGACCGCAGTGATGGCGCATCCGGTATTGAATTCTGCATCACTCGATCTGAACCGTGACGGTTCCATCGAACCGGTGAGGACGATGACCTTGTCCGGCACCGACTGGAGCTTTCTCGCGGTTTGTACCATGGTGTCGGTCCCGTGAGTTATGACGATGTTCCGGCATTCCTCTCTTGATACCCGGGCGAAGATTGTCTGGCGATCCTCATCGGTAATGTCCAGGCTGTCCTTCTTCAGGATAGACTCGCATTCGTAATTGAAACCGGCATGAACTCCCTCCAGTATCTCGCAGAGCCCGGATTCTCCGACCTGATAGTCATTTTTCCTATCGAAGTATATCTTGTCGATTGTGCCCCCGACGGTAAAAAATTTGATCTTCATGCTCCCATCCGGCCGTTTTCCTTTGGGGACTAATACCCGGTAACGCTGTTTGTCAAGATGAAAAGTGTGTGTGGTCGCTACAGGGTGGGGAGGAGTTACTGATCCTGAAGATCAATGGCCAGTTGTACAAGGATGGCAACCTGTTCGTCCGGCACACGACCCCGAATGATCGCGCGACACACACGATTCTTATCCAGAAGTATCGCGTTTGCGCTGTCTTCCTTGAGCCCCCACGCATTTCTCAGCGATGCGTCATAGTCGAAAAGAATGACGGTATTATATTTTTTTGCCGCCGATGCGCCGAATGACCTGATGAGCGAATCCGGTTTCCACGATGCCTCGCAGTCGGCAATGCCGATTCCTTTAAAAGTGGCCTCCTGGAGCAGCCCGTTCTTCGACTCCTTCTTCACGGCATCGTTGAAGTGATTGTTCATGTCTTTCTCATCCGGATCATTATAGTTGATCAGAAGTACCTTGCCTGCCCATTCTTGCATTGTATACAGTTTTGTATCTGCATCCGGGAGCGACCAGTCGGATGCCGTGTCTCCCACTTGCAAGTCCCCTGCTACTGCCCCTGAAACCGCCCATAATGATACCAGTAAAACCACAAATAACATTTTTTTCATTTCGGACCCCCTTTCCAATCAGCGATACCATGCACTGTAGATGAATAAGTACTGCGTGTCAATACGGTTCATGACAGGAACTCTTTTTTCAATGCCTGATCCTGAACCCATTGAAGCTGCCCGTGGGCTGCTCCTCCAAGATCTCCACCCCGGTCACATGGGAGAGCCTTGGTCCCTTTCTGCACCAGTCCAGCATTTCCTCGACGGCATCCTTTCCGCCTTCGAAGACGACCTCGACCCTTCTGTCCTCCAGATTGCGCACCCAGCCCGTGAGGCCCAGTCCCGAGGCCTGCCGCTTCGTCTCCGCCCTGAAAAACACACCCTGGACCCTTCCGGAGACGAGGAGATGGACCCGCCTGAGCTCATTCGACGGATGTACATCATTCCCGTTGCTCATAAGAGCGTCCCCTGTTGTTTATATTTTGATTCATCGTTGTGCTCCATGATCTCCAGAAATGCGTTTTCGTCGAGGACGGGTATCCCCAACTGCCTGGCCTTATCCAGCTTCGAGCCGGGGGAAGCCCCGGCGACCACATAGGCGGTCTTCTTTGTTACGGACAATGATACCGTTCCACCCATTGATTCGATCATCTCCTTTGCCCTGTTTCTCGGTAATCCGGCCAGTGTCCCCGTCAGAACAAAGGTCTTACCTGAAAGGTTCCCCGATACCGCAGAGCCCTCAACCGGGGTGACCCCGGCACCTTTGAGGCGTTCGATGGTCCGGAGGTTGGAGGGCTCACGAAAGAATGTCGTAATGCTCCCTGCAATCTCGGGCCCGATTCCCTTCACGGCAAGCAGCTCATCTTCGCCGGCGTTCATGATGGCATCGAGTGTGCCGAACCAGCGGGCCAGTATCTTCGAGACGTGCTCCCCCGTGTGTCTGATCCCCAGGGCGAAGATAAATTTATCGAGGGGAGGGGTCTTTGATCTTTCCAGTGATGCTAGAATGTTGTCGGCAGATTTTGCGCCCATCCTCTCAAGGCCTGACAGGGTCTCTGCGGGAAGGTCATAAAGGTCGGCCGGATCCCTGACGATTTCACTGTCAAGCATCTGTGCTATCAGTTTTTCTCCAAGCCCCTCTATGTCCATACCCCCCCGGGCGACAAAGTGTATTATATTTTCCCTGATCTGTGCCGGGCAATCAAGATTGATACATCGGTGGGCTGACTCGCCCTCGAGACGCACGATCCTCGATCCGCAGACCGGGCAGGTGCCGGGGATTCTGAAGGGCCGTTCATCGTTTTCTGCGCAGGAACCGACCGTCTTGACGATCTCCGGTATGACGTCACCGGCCCTCTGGACGATGACCGTATCGCCGATATGAATATTTTTTTTGTCGATTTCATCCTGGTTGTGCAGGGTCGCGCGGCTGACCATTACCCCCGCGACGCGAACGGGCTTCATCTGCGCGACGGGGGTCAGGACACCCGTCCGTCCGACCTGAATGACGATATCTTCAATGATTGTAGTGGCCTGTGTCGCCGCGAACTTGCAGGCAATGGCCCACCGGGGGCTCCTCGAAACGGCGCCGAGAAGGTCGCGGATATTCGTCGAATCGACCTTTATGACCGTACCGTCTATCTCGTAGGGGAGCTCTTCCCGCCGCGCGGTCATCTCCCGGTAATATACGATGCATTTCTGTATGTCCTCCGCCTTCCGGATGTAAGGATTTACCGGAAATCCCCACCGGGCAAGGGCCTGCAGAAGGTCCCAATGGGTCCCGAATCCCGATGGATCGGGATCGGCGAATCCCATGGCATAGCAGAATATCGCCAGCGGCCTCTTCGCGGTGATCCTCGAATCGAGCTGCCGGAGCGAACCTGCCGCGGCATTCCTCGGATTCGCAAATGGATTATCGCCCTCCGCCATCCTCTGCAGGTTAAGGTATTTGAAGGCGTCGGTCCCTATGTAGACCTCCCCGCGTATCTCGATCAGAGCGGGAATGGGGGGGGCATCGGTTGATCTCATATTCAGGGGTATCGCGCGGATGGTCTTGAGGTTTTGTGTGATGTCCTCTCCGACAATCCCGTCGCCTCTCGTTGAGCCGGATCTAAGGATGCCCTCTTCATACACCAGGTTGACCCCTATGCCGTCAAGTTTCGGTTCAACCACGTAGGACACATTCCCCTGCGTGTCCAGAAGCCGTCCGATGCGCTCGTCGAATGCCACGATCTCTTCTTCGGAGAAGGCATTGGCAAGGCTCAACATGGGGGACAGATGGGGGATGGTTTCGAACTTCTCGAGGGGGGCGGCACCGACGCGCTGGGTGGGGGACGCGGTCAGGTCGATACGGTCGGCGAACCGGTCTTCGAGCTCGCTCAATTCCCGCATCAATCCATCGTATTCAGAGTCGGATACCTCCGGATCATCTAACTGGTAGTAGCACCTGTTGTGATGATTGATCAGGTCCCGGAGCTCTTCTATCCTTTTCAGGGCGGCCCGTTCTTCCATTATTTTATTCGCTTAAGATATGATACATCCGAAGGTGCCTTCTTGCTCTTAGGCTCTCCGTTCTGTTGGTTGATAATCTCTTTGTTGAAGAGGCTGTTCTTCACCTTCACCGAATTGATGATGAAGAAGATGATGGCCGCCCTTTCCCATTCTTTTGTCGAGTCGAAATGTTCCAGTCTGGTCTTGTATTTTTCCCACAGACTGGTGAGGGATGCCTCGTCAAGGGCGAGGACCTTATCGGCTATGTCTTCCAGTGTCTTTTCGAGCATCATCGACCTTTCAAGGGTAGGCTGTAGCAAAGATACTAATCATACCCCGGTAAAATGTCAAACCAAAAACTCCAAAATAATTCTTGTCTTTTTACCATGGATATAATAGGGAATTCAGTATTGCTGACTATGAAGATAGGTGTTATTTCCGATACTCATCTTAATACCTTCGACGATAGGCTTGAAAAGATCGTAGAGGATCATTTCCATGACGTTGACTTGGTTCTGCACGCCGGGGATATCGTTGATTTGGAGCTCCTTGATGTCTTCAAGGGCGGGGAGGTGTATGCCGTCAGCGGGAACATGGATCACGCCTCGGTCAGAGAGATCTTCCCCGAAAAGCGGATAGTGGAGGTTGAAGGACGAAGGATAGGCCTGATACATGGATGGGGCTCTCCCCACGGGTTGGAGGAAAAGATACTCCGGGAATTTGAGGATGTTGAGTGCATCGTATATGGGCACACGCACCGGGCCGTGAATGAAATAAAAGACGGGGTTCTGCTCTTCAATCCCGGTTCTCCCACGGATCGAAGGTTCGCAAAGCACAATTCCGTGGGGATACTCGATATCGGAAAAGAAATTGTGGGAACGATTATATATCTGGATTGAAGCAGGGTAGTGCGTATGGACAGTATAATGGCCCCCGGGAGGATGAAGTATATTAAAGGCGAGAAACCGGATGGGTGCGTTTTCTGCAGGGGGTCTATCAGGGAGGAGGACCTCTTGCTGTACGAGGGAAAATTTTGTTATATCATCATGAATAAATATCCCTATACCTCCGGTCATGTTCTGGTGATTCCCTTCAGGCATGTGTGTGATATGGAGGAGACAACTGCTGAAGAACGGGTAGAGATGATGGACCTCACCGCCCTGTGCGTGAAGGTTCTCAAAAAGGCGTTTGCCCCTGAAGGGTTCAACATAGGGATGAACCTTGGAAAAGTGGCCGGTGCCGGTGTCGATGATCATCTGCACATCCATATTGTCCCACGGTGGCTGGGTGACACCAACTTTTCCACGGTCCTGGGAGAGGTCAGGGTTATTCCGGAGGATCTTGCAGAGACCCGGAACACGTTATTGCAGTATTTCCGAAGGAGAGAGGAGGGGTAGAATGAAGCTTTTGTATACCATTATTGTGACACTGGTTGTGTTGTTTTTCATTACCTTTTCATTGGCAAATACGAGCCCTGTCCCTGTAAAATACTATGGATTTATAGATATATCCGTGGCTGCGTATATGCTGATCTTCGTATCCTTTGGCGTGGGTATCATAGTTGCCGGTTTCGTGGGGATAGTAGAGCGTTTCAGACTCTCCAGAGAGGTTACGCGGCTGAAAAAAGAGGTTAAGGCGCTGGAGAAAAAGATACCTGTTGAAGAGATGCCCGTCGTTCAGGATACAAATGCTGAAGGGGCGGCGGAAAAATGGAATCTGTGACAAACAGGGGCAGATCCTAGCCGCCGCAATCGGATTCGTCCCCCTTTATCTTTTCTATCGCGTGTTTCAGGGCGGGAAGGATAACCGCCAGATTCTCCCGGACCCCCTTCGGACTTCCAGGCAGGTTGATGATGAGGGTTTGTCCCCGTATCCCTGCCATGGCCCTTGATATCATTGCATGCGGCGTCTTCTTCAGGCTTTCCCTTCGCATCGCCTCCGCCATGCCGGGGAGTTCCTTTTCGATTACTTCGAGAGTCGCATCGGGTGTGACATCCCGAGGGCTGACCCCGGTTCCGCCGGTTGTTACGACCAAATCCAGCCTTCGGGTATCGGCATACTCTATTAGCTTGCCCTTTATAACCTCTTTTTCATCGGGAACTATTTCGTAATCGGCGACCCGGATATCGAGGTCGGTCAGCATCCGAATGACCTCCCTGCCGCTGATATCCTCCCTCTCACCGCGGGAACCTTTATCGCTTAATGTTATGACGCCGCCGGTAATCACAGATGCCCGTCTCTTAATTCAAAATTATTGAGATTCTTCCTTATTTGCCTCGGCAACAACCTTTTCCTGCAGGTGCGCGGGGATCTCTTCATAGCGGGAGATCTCATAGGAAAAGGTGCCTCGACCGCTGGTTATCGATGTGAGATCAGGCGCGTAGGATAGGATTTCGGCCAGGGGAACCTGTCCCTTGATAACCTGGTTGTTTCCCTCTTTGTCCATACCCAGGACGCGTCCCCGCCTGCTGTTGAGATCGCCGATCACGTCTCCCATATATTCATCGGGGATCTCAATGTTGATGTCGACGATCGGTTCAAGGAGGGTGGGATGGCACTCCTGGAATCCCTTCTTAAAGCCCATGGATCCCGCTATCTTGAAGGCCATTTCGGATGAGTCTACGGTGTGATACGAACCATCGACCAGGGAGACCTTGAGGTCGACGATGGGGTATCCGGCCAGGATACCTTCGGACATTGCCTCGATGACTCCCTTTTCCACTGCCGGTATGTACGTTTTCGGTACAACGCCGCCTACGATTGCATCGACGAACTCAAACCCTTCTCCGCTGGGAAGGGGTTCTATCTCGAGCCAAGTATCACCGTACTGTCCCTTGCCCCCCGATTGTTTCTTGTACTTGCCCTGGACCCGTGTCTTTGCCTTTATGGTTTCGCGGTAGGGGACTTTCGGCTGCCGGAGGTTTACGTCCACACCGAATTTTCTCTTAAGTTTCTCTATAGTTATATCGATATGCACCTGCCCGACCCCGGAGAGGATCGTTTCTCCCGTCTGGGGGTCCCGGCGGATTGAGAGGGTCTGGTCTTCATCGATCAGCCTGTTGAGAGAGGAGTGTATCTTCTCTTCATCCCCCTTGGTCTTGGGCTCTACCGCGTAGTGCACAATCGGATTGATCAGAGGAACCCTGTCATAGATAATAGGTGATTTCGGATCACACATGGTATCGCCGGTAGATGTCTCTTTCAGCTTGGCAAGGGCGGCGATATCTCCGGGGATGAGAGATTCTACGGGGACCTGGGTTTTCCCTTCCAGATAGAAGATATTTCCGCATTTCTCACGCACGTCCTTTGACGGGTTATAAAAGACAAAGTCCGATGTTACGGTTCCCGAAAAGACCCGGAAGAGGGTGAGTTTACCCGCGTAGGGGTCGGCGACAGTCTTGAATACCATCGCGGAGAAGGGCGCCTTCTCGTCGGGAAGTCTCTCTTCTGTCTCCTCTGTGTTCGGCTTGGTGCCGGTGACGGTCCCACGATCCAGGGGGGAGGGGAGAAAATTGACAATCATATCCATAATGGAGGCTATCCCCGTGTTGGTGAGAGCCGACCCGCATACGACGGGGATCAGGTCCCCTGAGGTTACCCCCCCGCGGAGCCCGTCCCTGATATCGTCGATAGAAAGTTCACCTTCTTCCAAGTATTTATCCATCAACGCCTCGTCACATTCAGCTATATCTTCGACCATGGTCTCCCGGGCCGCCGTGGCATCTTCCAGGAGATCTTCCGGAATGTCCTCTTTTTTAGGTTTTCCCTTGGGGCCATCAAAGATAAGGGCCTTCATACTTGCAAGCTCGATCAGCCCCTTGAAGGATTCTTCGGAACCTATTGGGAGATAACAGAGGGTTACTTTTTTCCCCAGTTTGGTGTTTATATCCGCCACCGTTTTGGAAAAATCGGCACGTTCCCGATCCATCTTGCTGATATATACCATGCGGGGGAGTGAGAGTTCATCGGCATAACTCCATACTTTTTCCGTCTGAAATTCGACACCACCCACGGCATCCACGACAACAACGACACTATCGGCGACACGCAGACTGTATTTTGTATCCATGAAAAAGTTGGAATCACCGGGGGTGTCGATGATGTTTACCCGGTGTTTGTTCCATTCAAAAAAGCTTATTGCCGAACTGATAGAGATGCGTCTCTTCTGCTCTTCCGGTTCAAAGTCCAGGGAAGAGGTTCCATCGTCGACCCTTCCGAGTTTGTCGGACTTCCCACTGAGGAAAAGGAAGGATTCGCAGAGAGATGTTTTCCCCGTTCCTCCGTGCCCTGCAACCGCGATATTTCTGAGAGAATTTGAATCGTATTTTGCCATGATGCTCCCTTCCTGTAGCTGTCGGTGACTTTATAACCTCGCTCGCTTAGCTTATTCTGTCTTGCAAAGTCAAGACAATTTTCTCCTTTGGGGGGGGGTGCATGGAGGATTTAATTGACCGGGGTGCCAAATAGTGATATAAGTCTACTTTTTTGGTCAGAGAATCACTTTTACTGGGAGAGGCACGGGAGAGGAATGTATATGTTCAAGGTGGGAGACATGGCTGTCTATCCGGCACATGGGGTTGGAGTAATCGAGGCGATAGAGACCAGAGAGGTTATGGGAAGCGAACAACCCTTTTACGTTATGAAAATCCTGGGGAGCAACGCAACGATCATGATACCTCAGAGCGGCGCCCGCTTTGTTGGTCTCAGGGATATAATCTCGGAGGATGAAATCCCCATAGTCTATGAGATATTGAAAGAAAAAAGTACGTTTGTAGATAAACAGACGTGGAACAAGAGATACAAGGAATACTGGGAAAAGATAAAAACGGGATCGGTTTATGAAATAGCGGAGGTATTGCGCGACCTTTTTACCTTGAAGATTGATAAGGACCTGTCATTCGGCGAGAGAAAGATGATGGATACCGCAAAGAGTCTGTTGATACGAGAGATATCGATAGCCGGTGACTGCGAGGAAACCGAGGTAGAAAAAAATCTGAACGCGATATTCGCAGCGTAGTGCTGGGCTCCGTTCCTTGAAATAATGACCAATTTTTAGGAGGTGGTATTTGGTTATACGGCTTTTGCTTATCGTGGCCTGTTCTTCAAGTGGTTATCTTATTGCTTTAAAATATTATACATTCCCCCTTTCATTAATAGGTTTGGTATCAGGGCTTCTTCTTTCAATCTTTGTAATCCAAACAGAACAGGCTATACGAAAACTTTCACTACGGGTTATATTCGGCGGTGTTATCGGGACGGTTATCGGGCTTTTAATAGCCTTTCTTTTCACCTACGGCTTGCAGTTTATGCCCGGACTGGAAAAACACGAGATAATACCGTGGGGGTATATTTATGCCATCGTTACCTTTATCCTGGGATATCTCGGTCTGGTCTTGGGTTCAAAGAAGAGCGAGGATTTCTCTTTTTCCCGATCCACTTTTTCAGGAGATGAAAAAGCCCCAGATTACCGGATACTGGACACCAGCGTCATTATTGACGGCAGGATGGCTGATATCTGTGATACCGGATTCATCGAGGGCATCCTAGTGGTACCCCGTTTCGTGTTGGATGAATTGCAGCTGATTGCCGATTCATCCGACCACATGAAACGTTCACGGGGGAGAAGGGGACTGGATATACTCAACCGGATGCAGAAGAGCGATGGCATAAAGATTGAGATTGTCGATATCGATTTCCCGAAGATAAAGGGTGTTGATTCAAAACTGGTTGCCCTTGCCAAAGAAAAAGAGGGCAAGATCGTAACCAATGACTATAATCTTAACAAAGTCGCGGAGCTGCAGGGTATAAAAATCCTGAATATCAATGACCTCGCAAACGCCTTAAAACCTCTTGTTCTTCCCGGCGAGGTTATGACCGTAAAGGTTATCAAGGACGGAAAAGAGGCGGGACAGGGCTTGGCGTACCTTGATGACGGCACCATGGTAGTTGTGGATAACGGAACCAAGTATATCGGAAAGAGTGTCGAGGTGGTTGTAACCAGCGTTCTCCAGACATCGGCAGGGCGGATGATCTTTTCCGGTATGAGAGGTGATGAGCGAAACAGCGTCTCCGCCTAGAGAAGAGCGGCAGGGCCGCACCCCGAATACACCTCAGAACTTATCAAAAACTCGAGAGCACGGAAGTAGTGATGGTGCAGTCAGTCGCAATTATCGTCGCCGGTGGTTCCGGAAAACGAATGCTGCATGACCGTCCGAAGCAGTATGTCCCCCTTGCCGGTATTCCCATACTGGCCCGCACCCTTATTACCTTTGAGAAGACCCTGTCTGTTGACCGCATTGTCCTTATGGTTCCTCAACACGATATCAATTATGTGAAGGATGAGATTGTCGGCAGATACCGAATTTATAAAGCAAACCAGATTCAGGCCGGCGGGGAGGCACGGCAGGACTCTGTTAGAGAAGGTCTGGGGATCATTGACAACTCAGACGATATCGTCGTTATCCATGATGGTGTCAGACCCTTCATCACGCAGGAACTGATAGATCTCTCCATCCGGGAGGCCGCACAGAACGGAGCGGTGGTCCCGGTTGTCCCTTCCATCGATACAGTCAAAATAATTGATAAAGACGGCAATATACACGATACTCTTGACAGGGCGGATCTGCGGCTTGCCCAGACGCCTCAGACATTCAGGAGGGAGATCATCCTGGAGGCATTTGAGAGCGCGTACCGGGAGGGCTTCTATGGCACGGACGATGCGTCCCTTGTGGAACGACTAGGCATGCCGGTACGGACGATCCCGGGCCTGCCGTATAATATCAAGATTACCACACCGGAAGATCTCGTTCTCGGTGAGTTTCTGCTGAAGAGGAGCGAGTCAGCCATATGAGAATCGGATTCGGATATGACAGTCACCGGTTGGTCGAGGAGAGAAGCCTGATCCTGGGGGGTGTGAAGATACCTGCTGAAAAGGGGCTTCTTGGCCATTCCGATGCGGATGTCCTGCTTCATGCCCTCTGTGATGCCATTCTCGGGGCCATCGGAGGGGGTGATATTGGAGGGCATTTCCCCGACAGCGATCCCGCCTACAAAGACATCTCGAGCAGAGAACTGCTGCTCAGGGTCAACGAACGGGCAACCCAAAAAGGGTACCTCGTGAATAATGTCGATTCGACACTGATCCTGGAGAAGCCGAGACTAAAGGAGTATATCCCCGCGATGGTCGCGAATATAGCCGATTTTCTTGCCGTGGAGCCGGACCGGGTAAACGTAAAGGCCTCAACCAATGAAGGTATGGGCTTTATCGGGCGGGGCGAAGGGGTTGCCGCCTTTGCGGTAGTCACTCTAAAGAGCAGTCGAGACCTGTAGGATCCGCAAAAAATCTCCCCTTACGTGCGTAAACAGCGTGCCGCAACGAAAAGAGGGGAGTTCTGTCTTGACCGTGTCACATCAGTATTATATATATTGCCCCTCTCAAACTGACTTGCATATAGAACGGAGGACTGCATGAAACAGATACAAGATATCGATATCAAAGGAAAAAAAGTGTTGTGCCGGTTTGATCTTAATGTTCCGTTGGACGATGATCTTCATATTACCGACGACAGAAGGATAAAGGCCGCGCTCCCCACAATCAACTACGCACTGGATGAGGATGCGAAAGTAATAATAATGTCTCACTTAGGGAGGCCGGGAGGCCAGAGGGTAGGAGGTCTCAGCCTTGCACCCGTGGCCAAGAGGCTGTCGCGTCTCCTGGGAAAAGACGTTGTCTTGGCAAAGGACTGTATCGGCGATGATGTAGAGAAACTGATTGATGGTATGGAACCTCGCTGCATTATCATGCTGGAAAACCTTCGATTTCACAAAGAGGAAGCGGAAAATGACGATGCCTTTGCCAGGAAACTGGCGGGGTATGCCGATGTGTACGTGGATGATGCCTTTGGAAATGCCCACAGGACACATGCCTCCAATGTGGGGATCACGAAATTCGCGAAGGTGTGCTGCGCCGGCTTTCTGATGAAGAGGGAACTGAATTATTTCGGCTCCACCCTGGAAGACCCCCTCCGTCCCTTCGTGGCCATCATCGGCGGGTCGAAGGTGTCGGGCAAGCTGGAGGCCCTTGCCAACCTTATCATGAAGGTTGACAAGATGATCATCGGCGGAGGGATGGCCTTTACCTTCCTGAAGGCGATGGGGTACGAGGTGGGCACCTCCCTCGTTGAGGACAACCTTATCAATATGGCGCGACGGGGTATCAAGATAGCAAAGGAACATGGCGTGAAATTATATTTCCCCGTCGATTGCGTGATTGCCGAAAAGGCTGATCCGAAGGCGGTGACAAAGATCGTGCCTATCCAGGAAATAGACCCGAATTGGATGGGCTTGGATATCGGCCCCGCCACGATCGCTCTCTTTCGCGAGGTGCTCAGCGACGCGAAGACGATTATGTGGAACGGTCCCATGGGTGTCTTTGAGATCGACGCGTTCAGCATGGGGACCTTCTCCCTGGTCCACGCCATCGCGCAGTCCCACGCCCTGACAATCGTCGGGGGTGGTGACACGGATGTCGCGGTCCACAGGACGGGAGAAAGTGACTATATCACCTATATATCCACCGGAGGGGGAGCGTCCCTCGGACTCCTGGAAGGGAAGAAACTCCCGGCGGTCGAAGCGCTCAATAGGGCCGAAAAGAGAATGAAGTAACCGCGGGGTCGAATGCATGAGAAACGTCATGGTCGTCTGCGAATATGACGGGACCGCCTACCATGGGTGGCAGAGTCAGCCCAATGGTATCACCATCCAGGAGGTGCTTGAGGAAAAGATAGGGATCATCACGCAGGGAAAGATTAGCCTGATGGCCTCGGGAAGAACGGACGCAGGCGTTCACGCCCTGAATCAGGTGGCAAACTTCAGGACGAAGTCGGCCATCGGATGTGAAAATCTCCTGAAGGGGATCAACAGCCTCCTCCCCGAAGATATCGTCGTCAAGGTTCTTCGGGATGTAGATGAGAAATTTCACGCGCGCTACAGCGCGAAGAGCAAAATATACGTTTACAGGATATTCAATAATCCGGTGAGGAGCGCTCTCTACCGGCACTATTCCTGGTACCTGCGCGCCCCCCTTGATCTGGGTGCGATGGGCGAAGCAGCCAAATCCCTGGAGGGAACCCGCGATTTTTCATCCTTTTGCGCCGCGGGGGGCGATACCGAAGACCACGTACGGACGGTCGCCGCCACCTCCGTTGAGATGACCGGCGGTATGATCTCTTTTGTGATAGAGGCGAACGGTTTTCTGCGGTATATGGTAAGAAACATTGTCGGCCTGCTTGTCGATGTGGGGAGGGGGATCATCACACCTGCCGGATTCAAGGAGATCATGGATGCCATGGACAGGACCAGGGCCGGTATCACGGCCCCCCCGCAGGGGCTTTTCCTCAAGGAGGTCAGGTACTGATGAAGATACTGGTGCTGGGATACAAGGGTATGCTCGGGACCGATCTTGTGGCCGATCTTGGGGGGACACACAATGTAACGGGGAAAGATATCGAAGACTTCGATATAGCATCCGTCTCGGAGTGCAGGGGTGTGATTGGGGGATCGCACGAGGATGTGGTTATCAACGCGGCCGCCTATACGAATGTCGACGGATGTGAAACGGACGAGGCCGGTTCCTTCTCCGTCAATGCTGACGGCGTGAAGAACGTGGCCCTGGCCTGCAGGGAGTCCGGCATCAAACTGGTTCACTTCAGCACCGATTATGTCTTCGATGGCACAAAAAATGATCCTTACGTGGAGGATGACGTCCGTAGTCCCATCAACGTCTATGGGAGATCCAAACTGAAGGGTGAGGAATATCTCACTGAGATCTCAGACAATTATCTGCTCGTAAGAACGTCCTGGCTCTACGGGAGGCATGGGAGGAATTTTGTCGAAGCAATCGTGGAGCGGGCGGAGAAGACGGGAAAGCTGGAGGTGGTCGACGATCAGAGAGGCTCTCCCACCTATACCGTCGATCTGGCGGCGGCGGTGAGGGTCCTTATCGAGGGGGATCACCGGGGCGTTTTTCACCTGACAAACAGGGGGGTATGCACCTGGTATCAGTTTGCCCTCAAGATCCTCGAATATAAGGGAATGGAAAACGTCAGTATTGCTCCCATACAATCGGCACAGCTCGGCAGCCCTGCCCCTCGTCCGGAATACTCGGTGCTCAGCTGCAGGAAATTTGCGGATGCCACCCACCGGACGATGCGATTCTGGCAGATAGCGCTCGAGGAGTACATGTCCCGTATGAGCTGAGGGGGGTGTGACACATGGCCGCCGTGGACAGAGACAACCTCCGGAGGGTACATCCCGTTCCGAACACGGGTTTTGCCCGGGCCTACCTTATCGAAGGCGAAGAAGGCCTCATGGCCGTTGATGTGGGGAGTCTTGGGTGCGCACAGGATATAGCCGATCACATAACCCGTGTATTGGGACGGACCCTGGATGATTTGAGGTATATAACGGCCACGCATTTTCACATAGACCACATCGGCGGAATCGGTCACCTGCTTGGGAAGTGCCCGACCCGGACACGGGTCCTGTTCCACTCTGTGGTGCACGATTACCTCACGGGAAAGGAAAAGATATCCCTGATACGCAACTGGTTTGTGGGTCTTCCCCCCGCGACGGTGGTAAGCGCCCGCTACCTGAGAAGATTTTCGCATCTGGGCGTTGAGAGTCTGACGGGGATCCCTCTCCCGGGGCTGAGAGGCATCGTAAAACTCCCCTTTGACACCAACCGGATTGATTATTTCGGAGACAAGAGGGAGAACGTCTCATCTCTCGGCGCGTTCGGTTTTGGCGAGTGGGACGTACTGCGGACTCCCGGACACACGGAGGATTCCGTCTGCTTTTTCAACAAAACAACGAAGGAACTGTTATCGGGGGATTTGATCATCAATATATCCGCAGACGGCAGGGGAGAGGTGAACCGGTTTCACTGGAGTCGCGACCGTATCGAGGAATCGTACGAATATCTGCGCAGAACCATCAACCCCACCGTTATCTGTCCCGGTCATGGCGAGGTGATAGCCGGGGGCGCCGATATCCTCTCACAGGTCAAGACCTTTGCCAGAGATGTGACAACCCGAAACCCTTGAGAATGAGGAGGTCGCCTTGCAGGGGAAAATAGTCGTCATGCCCGAAGAGCTGTCCAACAGGATAGCGGCAGGTGAGGTGGTCGAGAGGCCGTCTTCCATCGTCAAGGAGCTTGTCGAAAACTCCCTTGATGCCGGAGCAACCGATATCTTCGTTGAACTTGAGGGGGGCGGGAAGCAATCAATAAAGGTTGTGGACAATGGCCGGGGAATCGACCGGGATGACGTGGCGCTCGCATTTGAGCGGCACGCCACAAGCAAGATATACACCTTTGAAGATATCTACCGGGTAACCTCCTTCGGATTCCGTGGGGAGGCCATGGCAAGTATCGCCTCCATATCCAGGATTGAAATGTTGACAAGAAGCCCGGATGCCTCGTCAGGCACACGGGCGGTAATACGGGGGGGGAGGGTCGAAGAGATTATCGATGCCGGCTGTCCCGTCGGTACGTCGGTACGGGTCACCGATATCTTCTATTCCACGCCTGCCCGGAAGAAGTTTATGAAGGGGGATTCCACCGAGCAGTCCCATTGCATGGATGCCATCGTGCGATTGGCTTTCTCCAACCCCGGGGTGAAGATACGGGTCGTCGCGAACGGCAGGGCCATCCTCAATGTGCCTAAAACGAAGAATATATCCGATAGGATCGCCCTTGTCTTCGGTGAAGACTTCGGGAGGCACACCCTTCAGGTTGAGGGACAAAGGGGCGATGCGGCCCTCCGCGGCGTCATCTCTACGCCTGACCATACACGATCGAACGCGAAGGGGCAGTTCTATTTCGTCAATAACCGGTTTATACGCGACAAGACCCTGAATCATTCGGTCATAACCGCCTACCGGCGAGTGATAGAACCCCGGAGATTTCCATACGTAGTCCTGTTTATAGACATGCCCACCGACGATGTTGATATCAACGTCCATCCATCTAAGATGGAGGTGCGTTTCAGGGCCCCGGCGGACATATACGGCCTCATCAGAGAGACCCTCTCACGCGCACTGGCCGGCATGCCTGTTGCCATTCCCGATTTCCAGAGACCCTCATCAGGGGACGCGGGGACATACCAGGAGCGGGTCGGAGAGACACTGCGGCGGTATACCCTTCAGTCGGGCGCTGAAAAGCGTACTTTTGACAGGGGTGTCCCGCAGGTAGGGATGAGAACGCCGCCGGGTTCTTTTGGCGGAGAAGAAGGGATCAAAGGGCGGCCGGATCTTTTTGATGATCAGGACTCTTCCGTGCCGGGGGAGGGGGTATCCTTTTCCTCCCTGACCTATCTGGGACAGGTTGCGAGGACCTACCTTGTCTTTTCATCGGAGGGGGCCCTTATTCTCATGGATCAGCACGCGGCACACGAGAGGGTGCTCTTCGAGAAGCTGAAAATCTCTAAGGGGGGGGAGGTGGCTGCTCAGGGTCTCTTGATCCCTGAGGTTGTGACTCTTCAGCCCGGCCGCTTCGATCTTCTGATGAATGTCATCGATGTGCTGAAGGATCTGGGCCTCGGCGTGGAAGGGTACGGCGAAAACACGGTCGTTGTAAAACAGACCCCCGCTTTTCTCACCGAGTGCAATATCGAGGCGCTTATCTCCGACGTCATAGAAGAGATCGGTGATACGGGGAGGGCTGAAAATCTCGATGAAACACGGGACAAGGTCCTTGCGCTCATGGCGTGCAAGGGTGCCGTTAAGGCCAATGACACGCTCGTGCCCTCAGAGGTCGCGGCGCTGTGCAAAGATCTCGATGCAATACCCTTTGCGACAACCTGTCCGCATGGAAGGCCGCTCTATACCGTGATCGGGCTCAGGGACCTGGAGAGGATGTTCAAG
>CAYXUH010000005.1:0-31652 GCA_964468685.1 uncultured Syntrophaceae bacterium
GAGGTCGACCGAAAGATCCTCACAACGGACGTTCAAGAGGTCCTGAACGACCCGGAGATCTCTATCGTCGTCGAGTTGATAGGAGGGTATACCCACGCCAAGACGATCGTCCTGGACGCGATACGCAGCGGAAAACATCTGGTCACCGCGAACAAGGCGCTCATAGCCACCTTTGGGAATGAGATATTCGCCGCCGCCGATAACGAGAAGATCAATATCGGCTTCGAGGCGGGCGTCGGGGGGACGATCCCGATCATAAAGACACTGAAGGAGAGCCTCGCGGGGAATAATATCGACTCCGTCTTCGGGATCATGAACGGGACCTGCAATTACATCCTGACGAGGATGACCAGCGAGGGGAAAGACTTTGAATCCGTACTCAAGGAGGCGCAGGACCTCGGATTTGCCGAGGCCGATCCGACCTATGACATCGAGGCGGTTGATACCGCCCACAAGCTCGCGATCACCCTGTCGCTCTCCTACGGGAAAAGGGTGCCCCTGGATGATATCTACCGGGAGGGGATATCGAAGATAAGCCCGCTCGATATAGCGTTCGCGGGGGAACTTGGGTACACCATCAAGCTCCTCGCCATCGCGATCAGACGGGGGGATGTCATAGAGGCGCGGATACATCCGACCATGATTCCCTTTGACCACATCCTGGCCAGTGTCAACGGAAATTTTAATGCCTTCCACCTGATGGGCGATGCCTCCGGTTCGGTCTTCCTGTACGGCCAGGGTGCCGGTATGATGCCGACGGCGAGCGCGGTAGTGGGAGACCTGATCGATATATCGAGGGATATCATGGCGAGGACCTGGAGAAGGGTCCCCCTTCGTTCTTACAAGAAAGACCAGATTGAAGATATCTCCCTCCTCCCGATGGATGATGTCGTAACGAATTATTACTTCAGATTTTCAGCGGTTGACCGTCCCGGCGTCCTGTCTCAGATATCGGGAATCCTGGGTAAATACGATATTAGCTTGTCCTCGGTTATCCAGAAGGAAAAGACCTTTGACAAGGATCAGGGGGTGCCTATCGTTGTCACAACCTATAAGGCGAGGGAAAAGAACGTCCGTATGGCGTTGGAAGAGATAGACAACACGCTTGAGGATGTTGTGTTTGGAAGGACGACACTGATCAGGATAGAGGATGAATCGCTGAGATGAAGTATATTGTCCTGCTAGGCGATGGAATGGCGGATTATCCGCTCCCCGAACTACAGGGAAGAACCCCCCTGCAAGCCGCCCATACACCCCACATGGATCGGATAGCGGCCGAAGGGACGCTGGGGTTGATCGATACGATCCCCGCCGGTTTTACGCCCGGTAGTGACGTGGCGAATCTCTCTGTCCTGGGGTATGATCCGACAGTGTACCATACCGGGCGCGCCCCCCTTGAGGCGGCAAGCATGGAGGTGAACCTGGCCCCCGATGATGTGGCCTTTCGTTGTAATCTGGTGACTTTTGGTTCGGCGGCCGGGGAGACCGTCATGGAGGATTTTACTGCTGGCCATATATCTTCCAAAGAGGCCGGGCTGATCGTGAAGGATCTCAACGATCAGCTGGGTTCGCCGGATGTTCAATTCTATCCCGGCGTCGGATATCGGCACCTGATGGTGTATAAGGGCGGTCCCGTCTCGCTGGAGACGACTCCTCCGCACGATATCACAGGGCAGCTGATCGACGGTTATCTACCGAAGGGTGAAGGGTCAGAGGAGATCAGCCGGCTAATGGAGCGTTCGTGCGCCATACTGAAAGATCACCCAGTAAACCGGGAGCGTACGGAGAAGGGAAAGAAGACAGCAGATTCCATCTGGTTATGGGGAGAGGGGAGGGCGCCCGCAATGGAACCCATGACCGCTCGATACGGGATCAGAGGGGGGATTATATCCGCTGTCGATCTCCTGAGAGGGATCGGGATCTACGCGGGCCTTGAGGTCCTCCCTGTTGAGGGCGCGACCGGGTACATCGACACCAACTACCGGGGAAAGGCGGACAGGGCCCTTGCCTATCTCGAAGATGGCGATTTTGTCTTTCTCCACGTGGAAGCGCCCGATGAGATGGGGCACGAAGGAAACATAGAAGGAAAGATAGAGGCCATCGAGGCCTTTGACCGGGAGGTAGTGGGAACAATTCTGGCGGGAATAGGAGCCTTGGGAGGGTTCAGGGTTATGGTCCTGAGCGATCACCCGACGCCGATAGAACTGAAGACCCATTCGTCGGATCCAAGCCCCTTCGCGGTGTTATCTTCCGAAGGCGGGGAGAATATCGGAAAGGGCGGCTCCTGTGATGAGGCCTCCGCGCGTGATACGGGCATCGTGGTCTCTCCGGGCCATCTGCTGATGAATTATCTTATGAAAGACTGGAGAGGGTTTATTGAAGAAAAAGGGTGAGCGCAAAATACGGGTACGGTATGCCGATACAGACGCCATGGGCATAGTATACCATGCCAACTACATAAAATGGTTCGAGATAGGCCGGGTGGAGCTGATGCGTGAGATTGGTATCGTCTATTCGGAACTTGAGGCATCGGGATATTATCTACCGGTAATTGAGGTAAACTGTCACTATCTTTTGCCTGCACGATATGATGAGATAGTGGTGATCGAAACAGAGATAACCGCCATCAGGCGGGCCAGCGTACGGTTTGATTATGTGATAAGAGATGAGGGGAAAGAGCGGATTCTTGCCGAGGGATTTACGCTCCATCCCTTTACAAGTAAGGAAGAAAAGATCATAAGGGCGCCGAAGCACATAGTTGATAAGATAAACGGAGAACAATAAAGGAGGCCTTGAATGGCGGATAAGATGACGAAGAAAGAGTTGGAACAGCCGGATGAATTTCACACTATGGGGTGGCATGCCCTGCAGTACCTGTCCGAGCACAAAAACAAATTTTACACGGGCGCGGCGGTCGTGCTTCTGGTCATCATCCTGGCCGGGGCGTGGCGTTTCTACCGTCTGAACTATGAGAACAAGGCCCAGGACCTGTATGCGTGGGCGTATGCCGCGTCCTCCATCCCGAAGAATTCCGGAGAAGATAGAAGTGGTGCGTATCTGGAGGCCGTTCAGATATACAAGGAGCTTGTCAAAGAGTACCCAAGCAGCCATGCGGCCACGCTTTCCTTTTATAACATGGGGAACCTCTACTTCGATCTCGGAAAGACGGAAGAATCCATTACGGCCTACAAGACCTTCCTGAAACACTCAAATGATGATATCCTGACCGCTCTTACCTACCACGGGTTGGGTTATTGTTACGAAGAGACTGAAGATTACGACAAGGCCCTGAAATCTTTTGAAGATTCCAACAAACATTTGCAGGGAACACGATTTGAATATATCAATTATGCCAATATAGCGAGAATATACGAAAAGATGGGCAGACAGAAGGAGGCCCTGGAGTTCTATGGCAAGGCCGCCGGGAAGATGGAAGATCCGCTCATAGAGATGCTGGTGAAGAGGAAGATAGCGGCCCTTACCCCGTGAAATGAAGGCCTCAGAGGTTTTTCCCGGGCATGAGGAAACCTTCCGGAACCAAGTAGATCAGTTTTTAAAGAAACAAAAATTAGTCAGAAGGGTTACATGAAACGATATGAAAGCATTGATGTCAGGAAATGAGGCAATAGCACGGGGGGCGTATGAGGATGGTATTACTTTTGCCTCCGCGTACCCCGGAACACCGAGTACTGAAATAATGGAGGCGTTTTCGAAATATGACGGTGTCTACGCCGAGTGGTCGCCGAATGAAAAGGTGGCGCTTGAGGTGGGGATAGGGGCCGCTCTGGGAGGGGCACGGGCCCTGGTGGTGATGAAGCACGTGGGAGTCAACGTGGCCGCGGATCCCCTCTTTACTGTAAGCTACACCGGCATAGAGGGGGGGCTGGTTATCATCAGCGCGGATGATCCCTCCATGCACAGCTCCCAGAATGAGCAGGACAACAGGAACTACGCGCGGGCTGCCAAGATCCCGATGCTTGAACCATCGGACAGCAGCGAAGCGAAGGAATTCATAAAGATCGCCTTCAGGATGAGTGAGGAGTTTGACACCCCCGTTTTTCTAAGGACCACCACGCGGGTCTCGCACTCCAAA
The DNA here is from genome assembly GCA_964468685.1 of uncultured Syntrophaceae bacterium. Classification (GTDB taxonomy): domain Bacteria; phylum Desulfobacterota; class Syntrophia; order Syntrophales; family UBA2210; genus UBA6078. The sequence goes on from CAYXUH010000005.1 coordinate 4,094, forward strand.
TCCGTCGTTGACCTGGAAGAGCCTAAACCCAATACGGAAAAAAGGGGTATCCGGCAGGATCCGTCAAAATATGTGATGGTCCCCGCCAAGGCGCGGGAACGAAGGGTCGAGGTTGAAAAGAGGATGAAAACCCTTCGCGAGTTCGCGGAGAATTTTCCGGAAAACAAGATGGAAATTAACGATACAAAGGTAGGGATCATAACGGCGGGGATGCCATATGACTACACAAAGGACGCGTTTCCCAACTATTCTTACCTTAAGCTGGGAATGGTCCATCCCCTCCCTTCGGGCCTGATCAGGGAGTTTGCCTCGAAGGTCGACAAGATATACGTGGTTGAAGAACTTGATCCCTTTATCGAGGAGCAGGTACGGGCGATGGGGATAGAGGTTGCCGGCAAGGAGGTATTCCCCTATACGGGCGAATTCGATCCCGGGATCGTAGAGACTGGCGTTACAGGTAACGCGGTGGGAGGGGTAGAACTTCCGGTCCTCTCGCTTCCCCAGAGACCCCCGAATCTTTGCCCGGGCTGCCCGCACCGTGGGCTTTTCTATGTCCTGGGAAAACTGAAGGTGTTCGTGACGGGTGATATCGGGTGTTACACCCTCTCCTTTATGAAACCCCTTGAGGGGCTGGACTCCTGTGTCTGTATGGGGGCCAGTGTGGGGATGGCACACGGTATGGACAAGGTCCTGGAGGAAAGGGGGCGGGTGGTTGGTGTGCTCGGTGACTCCACTTTTATCCATTCGGGCATCACCCCTCTTCTGAATATGGTCTACAATAAGAGCAACGCGCTTGTCGTTATATGCGACAACCGAACAACCGCCATGACGGGGATGCAGGAACACCCCGCAACCGGCTTCACCCTTCAGGGCGAGGCAACCAAGGCGCTTGATTTTGTTAAACTCGCAAAGGCGCTCGGGATCGACAACGTACAGGTGGTCGATCCCTTTGATATAAAAGAGACGAGACGTGTCATAAAAGAGGAACTCTCCCGGGAAGGCCCCTCTCTGGTTATATCGAGAGCCCCCTGTGCCCTGCTCGCCGTAAAGAAGAAGACGGGTCGCAGGGTGCCCCTGCGGATTGATCCGGACAAGTGTACCGGCTGCAAGGCATGTCTCAGGCTGGGATGCCCCCCAATTTCATGGCAAAGGCTCGAGGATATGGAGATGAAGATAGAAAAGAAGACAAAGAGTCAGGAAGGGATAGCCGTTATCGATTCCACCATCTGCGATGGGTGCACCCTGTGTCAGCAGCTGTGCAGCGCGGGAGCCATTGAGGGGGTAGCGGAAAATGAATAAATTCGTACAGAGCGTATTACTGGGTGGTGTTGGTGGACAGGGGATCATCCGGGCGAGCGATATCCTTTCCGCGGTTTTGATGAGAGCGGGTTTTGATGTGAAAAAGAGCGAGGTTCACGGAATGGCCCAGAGGGGAGGATGTGTGAGTAGCCATGTTCGATTCGGCTCAAAGGTTTATTCGCCCCTTGCCAAGAAGGGGGATGTCGACATCCTGGTCTCTTTTGAAAAACTGGAGAGCCTCAGGTACCTCGACTACCTGAAGGCCGATGGTAAGGTGATCATCAATGACGAAGAGATATACCCCCCGTCGGTAAACCTCGGGGATGACCCCTATCCAAAAGATGCCATAGATTTCATAAAGAAACACTTTATGTCTGTAAAGGTGGTGGATGCAACCGAGATGGCCCTCCAATCGGGGGACAGGAGAATGGCCAATACGGTCATTCTGGGGGCGTTGTCCTCATATCTGGACATAGAGTACGGCATATGGGAGAGTGTTTTGGGAGAGAGTTTTCCCCCGAAGATACTGAGCGGGAATATAGAGGCCTTCAATTTAGGAAGGGGAGTATAGGCGCGAATGCGAAAGATTGCCGCAGGACTAGTCCTTCTTTTTCTGTCCTTTTTTGTGATATTCCCCTGCAGTGCCATAGGGGCCAATCCCGGCGACTGTGAAAAGCAGTTCGCGTTCGCGGAGAACCTTTTTGACGAATCAGATTTCTACCGGGCGATCGGTGAATATAAGCGACTGATCTTCCTCTGCCCGGACTCGAAGGCCCTCTGTGAGAAGGCATCTTTTAAGATAGGTATCAGCTATTTCAGGGCGAAAAAGTGGCAGGACGCGCGCGAGGTGTTTGACGCGTTCCTCGGGAATTACCCCGACAGCCGAATGGCCCCGGAAGCACTCTATTTCAAGGGTATGAGCGAAAAAAGTCTCTCGTTGCACGGGAAAGCCCTTGCCACCTTCATGCGTATTATAGAGGCCGAGGATGGAGAATACCGGGCGAAGGCGATCTACCAGAGCGCCCTCGTTCTGGTGGATATGGAACGATGGGAGAGGGCAGGGGAGATGTTTTCCAAGGTTCCGGAGGAGAGCACCCTGTACGATTCCGCGAGAGTCTTTTCGGCAGGCCTCGCTAATATTGATAATCTCCCCTACAAATCTCCCTCCGTTACCGGGACCCTGGCCGCTGTTCTGCCTGGAGCCGGTCATTTGTATACCGAAAGACCAACGGATGCCCTTGTTTCGTTTCTCTTGAACGGCTTGTTCATCTGGAGCGCCGTGGAATTGTTTAACGATGAAAAGTATGTCACCGGCGGGATTGTCACCTTTTTTGAGTTGGGGTGGTACAGCGGCAACATATACAGCGCCGTCAGTAGCGCCCACAAGTTCAATAAGCGGGTAAAGGAAAACTTTATCCAGGGACTCAGAGACAGGGTCCATCTGTCGTATCTCCACGACCCTGAAAGCGCGTCCAACGGCCTCATGCTCAGCATGAACTTCTGAGTGTAACATTTTGAAATACAGATTGAACATAGTAATATTTTTTGCCTGGATCATCCTGGCGACGACCATTGGATGGGGAGCTGAAGACCCGTTTGAACCGTGGGGATTCGGTGATCAACCGGCCTCACGTGCGACGGTAAAACACGAAAAGAAAGGTGCCTCTTTGCCGGTCCGAGTGGCGCTGAATGGCCTGAACTTCTTCTCCGAATATATATCGAAGGTGGATGGAGACCGGTGCCCCATGTACCCAACCTGTGCTTCGTACAGCCGCCAAGTCTTCAGGAAACACGGTTTTTTCGTGGGGATTGTCATGACGGCAGACAGACTGATCCACGAGAGCGATGAGATGGAGTACGTTCCCCGGGTAACGGTAGGTGACCGCGTGAGGTATTTTGACCCGGTGAATGAAAATGATTTTTGGTGGTATGGCACGGAAGGTCTTGACAAATAGCAAGCCGTTAGTAGATTAGGGACACTATGGCAGAGAATTATTACAAGGTACTCGGGGTCGATAAAAAGGCATCCGACGATGAGATAAAGAAGGCCTATCGGAAACTTGCGCTCAAATACCATCCGGACAGGAACCAGGACAACAAATCGGCCGAAGAGCAGTTCAAGAAGATAAGCGAGGCCTATGCCGTCCTGGGTGATTCGGAAAAACGTAAACAATACGAAAGTTTCGGATCACAAGAGGCATTCAACCGCAACTTTTCTCAGGAGGACATATTCAGGGGATTTGATCTCAACGACATACTGAGAGATCTTGGCGGTTTCAGCGGGTCCAGAGGGATGAGAGGGCAGAGACGGGCATCTGCAAATGATGACCTGTTTTCCCAACTCTTCAGGAACCAGCAGTATGGCCAGCAACAGGCCCCCCGGAAAGGACAAAGCCTTGAATATAACCTTTCTATAGGCATTGAGGATGCATATTCCGGGGCGGAAAAGAGAATCGCCTTCAAGAAGGACGATGGCGGATTGAACGAAATGACCATTAAGGTACCGAAGGGTATTGATACCGGCAAGAAGCTCAGGCTTGTCGATAAGGGGCTTCCCGGATTCAACGGTGGCCCTTCGGGGGATATGTTCATCAACATCACTCTCACCCCTCATCCCGTTTTTACGAGAGAGGGAGACGATATATATATCCATAAAACAATTACCTTTCCCCAGGCAGCGCTGGGGACCTCAATGGATGTCAAGATGCCGGACAGTGAAATCAAACGGATCAAAATCCCGCCGGGAACGCAGGCAAACACCAAAATCAGGATGAAGGGATTTGGATTTCACAAGTTTAAGGGAACCGGCAGAGGGGACGGCTATGTGCGGTTCACAATCGAAGTGCCCAAAAAACTTACCAAAAAACAGTCACAACTGATCAAATCTCTTGCCGAAGAAGGCCTCTAGTTTTTTACGCCTTGACACATCGCACCTCATGGACGTAGAAACCTTCCCGATGGTTCTATGAAAAGATGGTAGTTATTTTATTGGGGGAAGGGGAGACGCGTGAAAAAGGATGGGATGAAGGAACTCGACTGCATATTTAAACCCCGCTCCATAGCCGTTATAGGGGCATCGGATACCCCTCGGAAGTGGGGGCGATTGATGGTAGAACGCCCCCTCAACACCGGCTATAAAGGCACTATCTATCCAATCAATCCACAGAAACGCCACATACTGGGGCTTCCCGCTTATCCCAGCGTGATCGACGTGCCCGGCGATATTGATCTTGCCGTTATTGCAACGCCCTCGGTGACCATTCCGAATATCCTGCGCGAGTGCACCCGGAAGGGAATCAGGGGAGCCGTCGTTATTACGGCAGGTTTTGCTGAACTGGGAGAAGAGGGGAGGCGGCTCGAAGAGGAGATGGTCGCAGTTGCTCGTGAGGGGGGCATCAGGTTCGTGGGTCCGAACGGTATGGGGATATGGAGCGCCGCGGGGCACCTCAGCTTATGCTTTCATCAGGCTCCCAAATCAGGTCCGATGGCCTTTATTTCCCAGAGCGGTACTTTCGGGGTTGCCATGGCTCGAGTGGCGACCCAAAAGGGGTACGGCCTCAGCAAATTTATCAGTATTGGTAACCAGGCAGACCTTGAAGCCGCGGACTACCTCGAATACCTGGCTGATGATGAAGAAACAAGGGTCATCATACTCTACCTCGAGGGCCTGAAGGATGGGAGGCGGTTCTTCGAGGTCGCGAAGAGGGTAATACGTGAAAAACCCATTGTTGTCTATAAGGCCGGGCGCTCAAAGGCCGGCGCTCGGGCGACCATGTCACATACCGCATCAATCGCCGGATCGGAGAAGGTATTTGACGGCATATGCAGACAGCTGGGAATCATCCAGGTTCAGGAGGCATTTCACCTCTTCGAGGTGGCCGAGGCCCTGGCGCAACTCCCCCTGCCTTCGGGGAATCGGGTTGCCATTCTGGGGAGTGGCGGACAGGGGGTTGTGGGAAGTGATGCCTGCTCGGCCTTCGGACTTGAACTGCCCGAACTGGATTCCGATACGGCCCGCATAATTTCAGCGCTTCTTCCCGCCCATGCGCCACGTGCGAAGAACCCTATTGATTTTGCCGGAAGCAGGCGGACCGCCCTCCAGGAAGCGGAGATTATCGAAAAGCTCCTCAGACTGGACTATATCGACGGCGTTATCAGCAATGTACCCGTAAGCCCTCAGATATGGGACCCTTCGCTGGTGGTCGATATCAACGGCGACACCCTTTCGGAACCCGTCCAGACTGCCGTTGACGGGGCCAGACTCTACGCGTCGCTGCCCCAAAAATATGGCAAACCGGTCATCTGTCTTCGGTTTGGACGCATTGAGAACGATATTATGGAACAGATTCTGGGAGAGGGGGGTATCCCCGTTTACGATACCCCGGAACAGTGCGCCCGCGCGATGTCCGCACTTTTCCGGTATGGCACAGTCCGCAGAAAAACCGGTTCTAAGAATAGGAAATTACCTAAAGTATAACTTTAGAATCAGACAAATTCAATAGTAATATCGGGGAACTCTCCCTCAAATTCTTCTTTTAGGTTCCTCATCAGTGACGACATGATTGCCACGGCGATACCGCGGCAGGTATTGCAGGTTGGAAGGTGGTTTTGAAGCTCGGTGAAGACATACATCTCGCGCTTTCCCTCGTTGTACCGAACCCGGGGCACGACCCCCAGCCGATCCATGGAGAGGCCGCTTTCGCGATCCTTGACCCGTTCAAGGATCGCGTCGATCTTTTGTGTCATTTCGGGATCCATACGTTGGTACCTCCACCTATGAGAAAGTAATGAATTGACAAAATAGCAAGGAGAACGTTAAACACTTGTCTCGCATATCGTAATCGTACAGCAGGATCTAACAACCAAAGGAGGGGCCATGGAGCTCAAGGAAGCCGTTAAAAACCGCCGAAGCAGTCGATCTTTTTTACCAAAGCCTGTCGAGAAGGGGATCATCGAGGAAATAATCTCGAATACCCTGTGGGCTCCCTCATGGGGGAATACCCAACCCTGGGAGATTACCGTGGCCACGGGAGACACTCTTGCCTCGTTTAAAGAAGAAAATAAACAGGCCGTCATGTCAGGGAAACAGCCTGATCCCGACATACCCATGCCCGAGGAATGGCCGGCAGTCAACAAAAGCCGCTATCGTGATGTGGGGAAGCGTACCTTGGAGGCGCTTTCGATACCGCGTAAAGACGCGGAGGGCCGGTTGAATTTCTATAATCACATGATGGGGCTTTTCGATGCTCCCGCATTGCTCCTAATAACGGTGGACAGAGCACTCTCACTTGAGTATTCCATGCTCGATGCCGGGCTCTTTATTCAAACCTTCTGTCTTCTTGCACACGAGAGGGGATTGGGCACCTGCATCATGGCGGCCGCCGTTCAATATCCCGACAGACTCCGCATGATCGTGAAAATACCTGATACCAAACGGATTATCATCGGCATAGCCCTTGGTTGGCCTGATCAGGGGAGTCCCGTCAACACATTTGAAAGGGCACGGGGCGATCTGGATGAATTCGTCCGGTGGGTTGAATAAGAAACAGCCCGCTGATTTAAATTGGTGAGCCGCCCTGTTCCGGTTTTTGGCAACGTCCGATAAGATATGTTATGTAAACTTAGGCTACGGTTCGACCAAAGCCCGGTATCCAGGTTCTTATTCTGTGAATTGAGATCAGCCTATCACATCCCTCAAAATTGGCAGGCTCAACTCCAGGGCATGCCTCCCCTCTCGAATGGTCTCGTCCGCCCGGTTGTATTCCATAAGACCGATACGAGCCAGCCTCGGCGATATCAGCACATCGGGTGGATCTCCTGCAAGCCTCTGGCGTGTGATAAGATCCTGCATTATGTTCGACGCTATCGTCATAACCTCAAAGAGGTTCGGACCACGCTCCGAACTGCCCGGTCCAAACCTTGCGGGAATGAGTGACCTGCCCCGCTTGACGGTGGTGTCAAGATATGCCGTTAATTGCTCATGCAAATTCCCGGATTTTCTCTCCGTTTTCGGCGGGACTATCCGGGGCGAAGTCTTCTGTATTCTTCGTTTTCCCATAAGATCTGAGTTAAGATTTACCGCTATTACAATATCCGCCCCCATAGCCCTGCATAACGACACGGGCACGGGATTCACCAGGCCGCCATCCACAAGCCACTGCGTATTTTGCTTAAAGGGTACGAAGATTCCGGGCATCGACATACTCGCCCGCACTGCGTCCATAAGCGATCCTTCTCTGAGCCAGAGTTCGCGCCCCGACATCAGGTCCGTTGCAACTGCGGCGAAGGGCATGGGAAGGTCTTCTATATTGGGATCGGCAAAGTTTTTCCTGAAGAATTTTATGATCTTCTCACCCTCAATGAGGCCTGAACGGGGAAACATCACGTCCATAAATCCTATGATATCCGACCACGAGAGTTCCCGCACCCAGTCATCCAGCTGATCGATAGCTCCTGCTGCGAGCGCCCCGCCGACGATTGCCCCTATCGACGTTCCACACACCATATCGATGGGGATCCCCTCATCGATTAGACCCTGTATCACGCCTATGTGCGACCACCCGCGTGCCGAGCCGCTCCCGAGCGCCAAACCAATCTTTTGTGTATTTGCCATGTCAAGTCTCCTTATCCGGTCTACGTCAGCTCTATATCTCCCCGTATCCCGAGTTTGTCACCCATAATGATCAATACGCCCAGGACGCCTTCAATCTCCATCCCGTAGTCGAGAGCCCCCTTTATGTCCCCTTCCCTCTTTATCCGGTTACCGATTGAGGTCGCCGCGGCGTCGGCCAGGGTCGCCGATTGAGATGTAACACATACGGCGTCGGCCCTGCCGAAGCTTGTCGAATGCCCGATTGTTCCCGAAGAGGTACAGATACCGAAGGGAGTTTCCCCGGAGTTTACCTTGAGAGAAACCCTGTAGCTGAGGGGAGAATCTCCTGCGAAGATTCCGACGGCGGCATCCTTATCGATAAGTCGCAAGAAGATGTCGCCGCCGTTTTCGATGATGATATTATCTGAGTGTGCCATGAGATCCAGACCGACATGCCGCGCGATCACCCCGGCAACGGAGGCCATCGGACCGACGCCGCAACGGCCGGAGGCCTCGATCATCTCCCGTATAATCGGCGGCGCAAAGGCATCTGGTGTAACCGGAGTCATAGAATCCATAAAGAGAGGATTCTGCCGGATGTATTCCTCTATGCGCTGGCGGTGCCTTTGCACGGATTGGTGCGCCGAATCTGCGCAGTTGGTGTCTGCGCCTATATACAGATCCGTCTCTTTGACCTTCACCTGAAAGGAGATGAGGCTGCCCTTTGAAATCCTGTTTCTGTAGGTTCTTCTACGGTATTCCATTGGAAAGTGGTGTAAAAGGGTTGAGGCGTGAGTCAAAATCAGGCGCCCGCAAAATAGAGCTTTTCGCCGCCATATCTACATAAAACGTGTCGCACCGGGGCCCAGGAGCTCATCCGCCTCTCTTTTGATCTCTTCCGAGATCTCAATCCCCGAGCCTTCGCCTAGGGAGAGGATGGTTTCAGCCTCATTTACTGACAATAAATGTATATATGCTGGATATTTGCCACTTCTCCTCTCAAAAATCGCTTTAAGGGTATCTACGGTATCGCCGTTCGATTTTTCGGTATCGATCATAAAATGTACGGAGGAAAAGGGTGTCTTTATCGCCTCCTCAACGGTCGTAATGTCCGTTGCCACGATCTTGCCCCCTTCATCACCGATATCAAGCCGCCCCTTTATGTACAGGGGTTCCTCACTGCGAATCAGGAAAATGTTGTCACGGTACAGGTCTGCGAAGACAATAACGGTAATAAAACCCTTAAGATCCTCAAGGGTTATATAGGCCATCGTGTCTTTTTTCTTTGTGGTAACCTCCCGTACATTGCTTACCACGCCGGCTACCGACACGGTGCTTCCATCCTGTTTTGCGGATAATGTCTGGGAATCGCTGTCCACAATGGTGCTGAGCCTGTCGGCGTATTTCAGGAGGGGGTGACCGGTGATGTAGAAGCCCAGCATCTCCTTCTCATAGGAGAGCAGGATGTCATGATCCCATTCCGGAACATCGGGGAGCTCCGGTTGGGTGTTATCAACGATCTCGGGATCATCGAAGAGACTGGTCTGACCGTTCATCCGGTCACGGTTTCTCCTCTGGGCAGCGAGGGCAATATCCTCATACCCCTCCATCAGACGGCACCGGTTCTTCTCCAGGGAATCGAAGGCGCCGCACTTGATCAGACTCTCTATGACTTTTTTATTGGCCCTGTGCAGGTCGATCCTGTCGAAGAAATTATGAAAAGAGGTAAACTCCCCCCCGGATATCCTCGAAGTTATTATGGAATCCACCGTTCCGGCGCCGACGTTCTTCACGGCGGACAGACCGAACCGGATATTCTCCCCCACGACGCTGAAATCGGTGAAGGATTCATTGATGTCGGGAGGGAGGACGCCGATCCCCATATCCCGGCAACTGGCTATATATTTTATGATGTTGTCCCGGTTGTTCTTCTCGCTGGTGAGGAGGGCCGACATAAACTCCACCGGATAGTGGGTCTTCAGGTACGCGGTCTGGAACGAGATCATCGTATAGGCGGCACTGTGGGACTTGTTGAATCCATACCCGGAAAAAGTCTCCATCTGTTGCCATATTTTTTTTGCCTTGGCCTCCGGGATCTTGTTTTTCTTGGCGCCGGCGATGAACTTGGGGCTCTCCTTTTCCATCGCGGAGACCTTCTTCTTGCTCATGGCCCTCCGGAGGTTATCGGCATCCGCCATGCTGTAACCGCCGATCACGCCGGCGATCTGCATCACCTGTTCCTGGTAGATGGTAACACCGTAGGTCTCTTTCAGTATCGCTTCAAGGCGGGGATCTTCGTAGACGATCTTCTGCTTGCCCTGTTTTTGTGCTATAAAATCGGGGATATACTTCATAGGGCCTGGGCGGTAGAGGGATATCAGTGCGATAATATCCTCAATGCGGTCCGGTTTCATGTTGATGAGTAGATCCTTCATGCCGGCGCTTTCAAGCTGGAAGACGCCGTCCGTTTGTCCCTTCGCGAGGAGGTCGTAGGTGGCCTTGTCGTCAAGGGGGATGGTCTCTATCGAAAAGTTTTCTTCCCCCCTCCCCTCTCGGATGAATTTCAGGGTATCCCTGATGACGGTAAGTGTCCTGAGACCCAGAAAATCAAACTTTGTCAGGCCCACCTCCTGCAGGTCGTTCATCGAGTACTGCGTCACGATATCGTCGTTGTTAGGACTCTTATAGAGGGGAACTCTCTCCACCAAAGGTATGTCGGAGATAACCACACCGGCTGCGTGTGTGGATGCGTGACGGTTGAGGCCTTCCAGCGACTGGGAGAGGGAGAGAAGTCTTCGGATCTTTGCATTTTTCCTCTCTTCCTCCGCAAGACGGGGCTCATCCTTTATTGCCTGTTTCAGCGTGATTCCCAGGGTATTGGGGATCATCTTTGCGATCGTGTCGACCTCGCCGTAGGGCATATTGAGGGCCCTGCCGACATCCCTGACGACCGCCTTTGCCTGCATCTTGCCGAAGGTTATAATCTGGGAGACCTGGTCGCTCCCATACTTCTCAGTCACATACTGTATGATCTCGTCCCTTCCCTCCATGCAGAAGTCTGTGTCGATATCGGGCATGCTTCTTCTGCTGGGATTCAGAAACCGCTCAAAGAAGAGACCGTAGCGGATGGGGTCAATATTGGTAATACCCAAGGCGTAAGCCACAAGACTCCCGGCGGCGGATCCCCGCCCCGGCCCCACCGGAATATTCTTTTTCTTTGCATAGTTGATAAAATCGGCAACGATAAGAAAATATCCCGGGAATTCCATGGAGTTGATTATTTCAAGCTCCATCTCCAGTCTCTTGTGGTACTTCTTGCCGATCTCATCGAGGTCTTCGCTGTCCACACCTGCCGCGATGACCGGCATCAGGCGCTCCAGCCCCTCCCGGGCCAGATTGGCCAGGTGTTCTTCCTGTGAAATCCCCGCCTCGATTTCATAATTGGGGAGGAAGAACTGGCGGTTCAGGTCCAGGGTCAGGTTGCACTTGTCGGCTATTTCCAGCGTACTTGCAATAGCTTCCGGACAATAGTCAAAACTTTTCTTCATCTCATCGGGGGACTTCAGATAGAACTCCTCGGAGCTGAACCGCATCCTCCTGTCATCTTCCATGGTTGTCCCGGTCTGTATGCACAGGAGAACCTCATGCGCCTCGGCGTCTTCACGGTTCAGATAGTGACAGTCATTGGTCGCGACCATGGGAATAGAAAGTTTTTTGCCCAGCTCGATAAGTCCTTTGTTGGCCCTTTTCTGCTCTTCGAGGCCGTTTTCCATGATTTCGAGGTAGAAGTTTCCCTCTCCGAACATCTCCCGATACTCTTCGGCTACCCTTTGTGCGCCATCCCTGTCTCCGTTCAGGAGGAGGCGGGGTATTTCGCCGTTGAGACACGCGCTTGTGCAGATAAGACCCTCACTGTGGAGGGCCAGCAATTCCTTGTCCACGCGTGGTTTGTAGTAAAACCCCTCAAGATACCCGGCAGAGGTAAGCTTCATGAGGTTTTTGTATCCGTGCGTGTCCTTGGCAAGAACGACGAGGTGGCGGGGACCCTCACCACGGTCAAAACGGCTTTCGGGGGCCACGTACAGCTCACACCCGATAATGGGCTTTATGCCGGCCTTATAAGCCTTTTGATAAAAATCTATGGCACCGAACATGTTGCCATGATCGGTCATGGCAATAGCGGGCATCTGATACTTCCTCGCCTTTGCGAAGAGATCATCGAGTCGGATTGCACCGTCGAGAAGGCTGTACTGGGTATGCACATGGAGATGAACAAAATCGGAGTAGTTCATGGGACCCTGTATTCTAATCCAACCAGTAGTTGGGTGCTTCCTTTGTTATTATTACGTCATGAACGTGACTTTCGCGTAGACCCGCGGATGTTATCTTTATAAACCGGGCCGTCTCCCTCAGTTCTTCAATCGTTCGGCATCCCACATAGCCCATCCCGGCCTTTATCCCCCCGACAAGCTGGAGTATGCTTGCGGAGAGAGTCCCGCGGAAGGGAACGCGTCCCACAATTCCTTCGGGGACCAGTTTCATATCGCTTTCTATATCGTCCTCCAGATAGTAACGGTCTTTGCTTCCCGACTTCATTGCCTCGAGAGAGCCCATTCCCCGGTACACCTTGTAGCTTCTCCCCTGGAAAAGAACGGTCTCTCCGGGACTCTCCTCCGTGCCGGCAAAGAGTCCTCCGATCATGACCGAATGTGCCCCGGCACCGAGGGCCTTCACCACGTCGCCCGAAAACTTCACGCCTCCATCGGCTATCAGTGGTATGCCATGCTTTTTAGAGGCCTTGAAGCACTCTTGTATCGCCGTCATCTGGGGTACGCCGACACCCGCCACCACCCGTGTCGTACAGATAGATCCGGGTCCCACGCCCACCTTTACCGCGTCCACGCCTGCCTTTATGAGCGCTTCAGCCCCCTCGTACGTCGCCACGTTGCCCGCGATGAGTTCACAGTCGGGAAAGGTGGCCTTTGTGCTCTTGACCGCGTCAATGACCCCCTTGGAATGTCCGTGTGAGGTGTCAATGACGATGACATCAACCCCCGATTTCAGGAGTGCATCCACCCTCTCTTCTCTGTCGAGGATTCCCACGGCTGCGCCGACCCTCAGCCTGCCGAGAGAATCCTTGCAGGCATAGGGGTATTTCCGTATCTTCTCAATATCTTTTATCGTGATGAGACCCTTCAGATTGTACTTATCATCGACCACAAGGAGCTTTTCTATCCGGTGTGTATGTAATATCTTCTTTGAATCTTCCAGCGTGATATCGGAGGAAACGGTTACTAGGTTTTCCTTGGTCATTACAGCAGAGACGGGCTGATCAAGATTTGTCTCAAACCGCAGGTCGCGGTTCGTGAGAATTCCCACAAGCTTTTGTTTCCGTACAACCGGAACGCCGGATATCTTATATTTGCTCATCAGGGTAAGGGCTTCTCCGACCCTTTGCTCCGGTTCTATCGTTATGGGATCGACGACCATTCCGCTTTCTGATTTTTTTACCTTGTCTACCTCGAGAGCCTGATTTTCTATACTCATATTCCTGTGGATGATCCCGATACCCCCCTCCTGGGCCATGCATATGGCCACGCTCGACTCCGTCACCGTGTCCATGGCCGCGCTGACAAGGGGGATACTCAAGGAAATATTCGCGGTGAGCGCCACAGATATATCAACATCTCTCGGCAGGATGCTGGACGCCGCCGGCAGGAGGAGAAGATCGTCAAAGGTAAGGCCCTCCTGTATTTGATCTTTCTCTAACATTGCGTACCTCCGGATATATAGTTGTCTATGTAGTAATTCTTTCCGTTAAGGGGTATAAAATAGGTGTCCTTCTCCCCGTCATGTTCTATACATTCGGCGATTTGATAATAGGCCGCCCGCAGGAATCTCGCCTCGAACGCCCCGTTCCTGATGCCGCAGTAGAGCACGTTTTCCGTGTTCATGCGTAGCGTCGAAGGGTCAAGCTCTTCAGAGGTGGAATCGCTGAGAAATACCTCTATGGATTCACCCTCATCATCCTTCCGATCATGTTTGGCAACCGCCTCTACGACGATAGGGGTATCTTCAACCTCAATGAAGCTCTTGTCCCCCTCTAATTCTACCAGGTATCTCCCCTCTTCATCCTTTTTGAGATTTTGAAAGAAGACCTCGAGGATATCTTTCCTGAACATCAGGGCCCCCTGGTAATACCAGAGACCATCCTTGTCTACCCTGATGGGGAGGGAGGGTATTTCATTTTCCTTGTTCATACATCACCATTGCCTGTCTTTTTTGCGCTCTCAAGGATCATCGTTACCGGGCCGTTGTTCACGAGAGTGACCTTCATCATGGCACGAAACTGCCCGGTGGCCACTTTTTTGATATGTCGCTGCGCCCTTTCTACAAAATATTCGTAGAGCTCGTCGGCTTGTTCGAATCCGGCGGCGGCGATAAATGAAGGGCGCCGCCCCTTCCGGCAGTCGGCAAGGAGCGTAAACTGCGATACCACTAGCATCTCTCCCGATATATCAAGAAGGGAGAGGTTCATTTTTTCGTTTGCGTCTTCAAATATCCGGAGATTGACTATTTTATCCGAGAGGTAATCGGCGTCTTTCTCAGTATCCCCCTGACCAACACCGAGAAACACCACAACACCCTGCCCAATCTCGCCTATTGTCTGGTTGTCAACGGAAACCCCGGCAGAGCTGACCCTCTGAATAACGGCTCTCACAGCCCCTCCAATTATCAGTACTTTCAGATAGTCCTAAGCCATCACTATCTTGTCGCCCGCGCCGGTGATACCCTTCGTCGCGTTCCGCGTATCGATCACGAGGCGTGAATGCCTGACAATATCGCCAAAATCGTAGGCTGAATGATCGGTAACGATGATAACGGCATCCGTCTCCGCAAGCAACTCCGGCGTGAGGAGGGTTGAGTTCATCTGAAAGTCATACTTTCTCGTCGGTCTGAGGTGTGCGATCCAAGGATCATTATAGTACACGTCGGCACCCTTTTCCAGAAGCATTTTCATGATGGCGTACCCGGGCGATTCCCTGTCATCGTCAACATCCTTCTTGTATGCGACACCCAGCACCAGTATGCGGCTCCCCTTCATGCTCTTTTTGTCTCTGTTCAGGGCCTCCATCGTCTTTTCTATGACGTAATGGGGCATGGAGACGTTGATTTCCCCCGCAAGGTGGATAAAGCGGGTGGAAAAATCGTATTCCCTTGCCTTCCACGAGAGATAAAAGGGATCTATCGGTATGCAGTGCCCTCCGAGACCGGGTCCCGGATAGAAGGGTGAGTAGCCAAAGGGCTTGGTGGCTGCTGCGTCGATAACCTCGAAGATGTCGATGTCCATCTTGTGGGAAAGGACCTTGAGTTCGTTTACCAGCGCTATATTGACCGACCGGAAGGTGTTCTCCAGTATCTTGACCAGTTCGGCTGCCCTGGTTGAGGACACCGGGACAGCGCGAGTGATACAGTTGTACAGGGCCTGCGCTATATCCAGACAGGCGGGGGTCGTTCCGCCCACGATCTTCGGGGTGTTGGAAGCGCTGAATGTCTTGTTTCCGGGATCTTCCCTCTCCGGTGAATAGGCGAGAAAGAAATCGCTCCCTGCCTCCATCCCGCCAGCTCTCAGGCGCGGGAGGATCATCTCCTCGGTCGTTCCGGGGTATGTCGTGCTCTCAAGCACGACGAGCTGCCCCGCCCGAAGGTGCCTCGCGATGGTTTCCGTGGTCTCCACAAGATACGTTAAGTCGGGTTCCATCTTCTCGGTCAGAGGGGTTGGTACGCAGATAAGGATGCAGTCCACCGCCTTCAGACGCTCAAAATCGCTGGTCACGTCAAACCGTCCCGTCTCGATCATCTCCGTTACGGGCACTATGGAGACATGTTTTATATAAGATTCTCCCTTAAGAAGTTTATCTATCTTCTCGGAATCCGAATCAAAACCAATAACATTAAAACCACTCTGGCCGAAATGGATCGCAAGGGGCAGACCGACGTATCCCAGTCCTATAATCCCCACTTTTGCGGTCCGGTCTTCTATCATGCCGATCAGTTTTGCTTTTCCGTCCACCATCGCCCCATTCTGTATGTCCGGTTAAGATATTTTTAAAAGCTGACAGGATTAACAAGATATTCAGGATAAAAGCATCTTATCGAGCTGCGATTATCTGTAATAAAATCTTGTATATCCTGTTAATCTGGTCAAAATCTCTTTAAAAAAATCTCTAATACTACATTCCATTCAGTTTTCTGAGAGCGAGCATAAGCGACTGCGTTCCCAGCCTGCCGTGCCCCTGTCCCTTCACGGCAATGTATAACTGTCTGACTAGAGACAGCCCCGGCAACGAGAGATCGCGTGCCGCCGCCTCTTCCAGGGCTATCCCCATATCCTTGATGAAGTGTTCCACGAAAAAGCCGGGGGCGTAGTCCTCGCGGGCGATTTTCGGTCCCAGATTGTTTATCATCCAGGAACTGGCGGCCCCCTTGCCTACGATGTCTATGACCGACTGTTCATCGAGTCCCAGCCTCGATGCATAGAGGAGGGATTCACAGACCCCGATCACCGTACCGGCAACGAGGATCTGGTTACACATCTTCGTATGGTGACCGGCGCCGGATCCACCCATATAGCTGATTTTTTCCCCCATGAGCCGCAGGAGGGGCAATACCCGATCAAATGCATCTCTGTCTCCGCCTACCATGATAGCAAGGGAGGCCTCTCTGGCCCCGATATCGCCACCGGAGACAGGTGCGTCGAGACTGGTGATTCCCTTCTTCGAGGCCGCCTCGGCTATCTTCAGAGCCACCTGAGGGCTGCTCGTCGTCATGTCGACGACTGTATGGCAGCTGCCTCCGGAAGGGACGATCCCCTCTTCACCGAGGTATACCTCCTCCACGTCCCGGGGATGACCGACTATCGTGAACACAATCTCTGTGTTGCGGGCGACTTCGGCCGGCGAGACGCACCAGTGCCCGCCTCTTTCTATAAGTCCTTTCGCCTTCTCTTGTGTTCTGTTGAACAGGTAAAGATCATGTCCCCCGTCCTGGATATGCCCCGCCATCGAAAAGCCCATGACTCCTGTGCCTATCCATCCGATTTTCATACCCTTATGCCCCTCTTAAGCGGGAGAAAAACTGTCCCGTAAATTTTCTCCTGATGTATCAGATGAGAGGGGAAACATCAATGTATTTTAAGGATCCCCTTGATTTTGAAAAGAGCTTCAGATACTTACAAACTATGAAAAAAAGGATTCTCCTCGTCAATCCCTGGATACATGATTTTGCGGCCTATGACCTTTGGGCCGCCCCGCTTGGTCTCCTCTCTCTCGCTTCAACCCTGAGGAAAAACAATTATGAGGTAACCCTGATCGACTGCCTGAACCCCCTTCATACCGCTCTGGGCAATGAGAATGGAACCAGGGCACCGAAGAGGGGCCCCTCCGGGAGGGGAAACTTCTTCAAAGAGGAGATTGCAAAGCCGGAGCTATTGAAAGATGTTCCACGGAAATACAGCCGGTACGGCATTACCCCAGCCCTGTTCAAGAGTGACCTCCTCGGCATGCCACGACCGGACGCGGTGTTTGTAACATCAATGATGACCTATTGGTACCCGGGTGTCTTTGAAACCATAGAGATCCTCCGGCGCGTCCTCCCCAACGTGCCCGTCGTCCTGGGAGGCAACTATGCCACTCTCTGTGAGGGGCACGCCATGCGGTATTCCGGTGCCGATATCGTGGTCGCGGGAGAAGGAGAGAAGAACATTCCAAGGGTCTTGGCGGATCTTTTCAACGATACGCCCTCTTTCATACCGGATACGGAGGATCTTGATTCATACCCCTACCCCGCCTTTGATCTTTTCCCACGCAGGGATCAGGTCTCCATCATGACATCAAGGGGATGCCCCTTCCGGTGTTCCTACTGTGCCTCACATCTCCTCAGTGGCAGGTTCAGAAGCAGAAGACCCCTGGCGGTTGTTGACGAGATAGAATTCTGGAATCGGAGATTCGGGGTCAGGAATTTTTCCTTTTATGATGACGCCCTCCTCGTCGAGCCTGAGGAACGCGCGATACCCATGATGGAGGAGATTGTGAGGAGGGGACTGAACTGCAGCTTTCATTGCCCCAACGGTCTCCATCTGAGAGATATGAATGTGTCCCTGGCCGCCCTGATGTTCAGAGCGGGGTTCAGAACGATCCGGTTCGGGTTCGAGACCGCAAGCCTCCGCCGGCAGACCGACACGGGGGGAAAGGTAACCAATCAGGAGACGCGGGATGCGGTTGCCTGTCTCCTGGAGGCCGGCTACCGGGGGGATGATATAGGGATATACATCCTGTGCGGACTTCCGGGGCAGAGCGCCTCCGAGGTTCGTGGCAGCATCGATTTTGCCCGGTCATGCGGGGGGAAGCCTGTTATTGCGGAATTCTCACCCATACCGGGGACGCCTATATGGAAAGAAGCGGTAGAGGCCTCCCCTTACAATATTGAAGAAGAACCGCTCTACCACAACAATACCCTTCTTCCCTGCCGTGGCGAGGAGTTTACCTACGGGATGTACCAGGAATTAAAAGACCTGGCGAGGCGCCCTCTCATGCAGCTCCCGCGCGACGAATAGATTGTGACACCCACGGATTGACTTGAAGAATCGCCGCAAAGGATGGTATAGTCTTCAGATATTTATAATAGCGCACAACAATACATGTCGGCAACGGTCGGACAGGAACAGAAACGCGGAGATATTGAGGTATGAACATACTTTTCTGGTGGGCATCTAAAATTTTTATAGGGATTGTCTCTCTTTTTTTCCTGGCGCGGGGGATTGATGTCCTCATCTCTTCGTATACCCTGAACAACCCCCTTGAGTTCCTCATGTATTTCTTTTCGTCGAGTATGCTCATCCTCGTGAGTGCGGTGGGTGTAATCTACTGCGCCTTCAGGATTTTCAGGAGAATAAAGGGGGAGACGGTCTGATGGCTTCCGCACGGATCTTGTCGAATACCCTCCTGAAAGGTCTTGTCGCCGCGACCGTCTGTCTCCTGTTCCTGTGCGGCATCGCGGGGCCCTGCGAGGCGTACAACCTGACAGAAAAAGTGAAGGAGTTCACACTCGAAAACGGGCTTAAGGTTTTGATTGTTGAGAGGCATACTGGTCCGACGGTCTCTCTGTACATAAGCCACCCCACGGGGGCCATAGATGATGAAGACGGCCATACGGGGACCGCGCACTTCCTTGAACACCTGCGCTTCAAAGGAACAGAAACCATCGGAACACTTAATTTTAATGAAGAAAAACAGATCCTCAAGAAAATTCATGAAACGGGCAACGCTCTTGATCGTGAAGAGATGAAGGGAGGCAGTGCCGACCGGCAGAGGGTACAGGCATTTCGCAGGCGTCTCAATACCCTCCAGAGGGAGGCCGGGAAGTGGAACATCCCGGGAGAGATAGACCGTCTCTATACGGAAAATGGCGGGGGAGATCTCAACGCCTTTACGGGTCAGGATATTACTACCTACCACGTGAGCCTGCCGTCAAACAGGATAGAACTGTGGGCTAGAATAGAGGCGGACAGGCTGGCCAATCCCGTCTTCCGCGAATTCTATTCAGAGCGTAACGTGATCCAGGAGGAACGCAGACAGCGGGTGGCCTCCGATCCCAGAGGAAAGCTCATGGAGCAGTTTTTATCCACCGCCTTTATGGCACATCCCTATCGACGACCGGTACTCGGATGGGCCGCTGATATGCGTTTCCTGGATATCGACTACATACAGCGGTTCTTCAGGACCCACTATACACCAAATAACACCATCATAACCATCGTGGGTGATGTATCACCGGAAGGGGTCATGAAGACCATACGACGCTATTTCGGCCCCCTCCCCCCTCAGAAGTTACCGGTAAGGCGTGTCACGGAAGAGCCCGCTCAGACCGGAGAGAAGCGGATAGAACTGGTCTTCGACGCCTCACCCCGGCTCATGATAGGATATCACAAGCCCACCCTCCCCTCCTTTGACGACTCCGTCTTCGATGTCATCGATACGATCCTTTCCGGAGGGAGGACATCGAGGTTTTTTAAGGTACTGGTGAAAGAAAAAGGGATTGCCGCCGATGTGACAACGGCAAACGGGTATCCGGGAGCCCGATACCCGAATCTCTTCGTCATATTCGCGGAACCCATCTCCCCGCACACCTCTGAGGAGTTAGAAGAGGCCATCTATGGGGAATTGGACAGATTGAAGCGGGAGCCGGTGGAAGTGAAGGAACTCGAAAAGGCAAAGAATCAGTTGAAGGCCGATCTCTTGAGAAACCTGTCCACAAACTCCGGTCTTGCCGGGATGCTCTCCTACTATGAAACCGTGGCCGGGGACTGGCGGTATATCACGACATTTCTCGATTTCCTCGAAAAGGTCACCCCGGAAGATGTCATGGCGACCGCGAAGAAATACCTGACCCGCCGGAACAGGACAGTCGCCAAACTGGTGAGTTCCGATAATGCCGAAGAGAAATTTTGACAGGATAACAGGGTAAACATAAAATATATTGGTCGTATATTTTTCTAAGATTCACTTAATCCTGTTAATTCTGTCCGACTCTTTCAGTTTTTTTCCAATTGCTCGGATTGATGAGGAAAAAATGAAAAGACACACTATTTACGTAACATTACTTCTCCTGTTTCTATCTTCGTGCGCGTGGCAGGGCGCGACAGTGGTCAATCCGGACAATATCACGTACGCGCCCCTTCGCTTCGAACCCCCGAAGGCACCGAGAGTCGAACTTGAAAATGGAATCATCCTCTACATGCTTGAGGATCACGAGCTTCCCCTCGTGAATCTCTCTGCCGTTCTGCGGATGGGTTCCTACTATGATCCTCCCGGAAAAGAGGGGGTGGCGAAACTTACGGGGGCTGTGATCCGAACCGGGGGGACACGGTCCATGACCGGTGACCGGATAGACGAGGAATTGGATTTTATCGCAGGAATCATTGCTATCTCCGTGGGGACACAATCGTGCACCCTCTCCCTGTCTGTCCTTCAAGATGACTTCGACAAGGGGCTGAAGATATTTTCCGATATACTCATGAACCCGGCCTTCGCGGAGGAAAAGATAACCCTGGCAAAGGCCCTTGAGACGGAGGCGCTCAGCAGAATTCGCGACAATCCCCAGAAAACCGCTTTCAGGGAGTTCCGTCGCCTGATCTACCGCGGCGATCCCCGGGGAAAGCTCTCCTCCATCGAATCGGTCAAAAGCATGAAGCGGGACGACTTGGTGGCGCTTCACAAAAGGTTTTTCCACCCCTCCAATGTGATGATCGCCGTATCGGGTGACATACAAAAAGGAGATATGCTCGAAAAGATACGGGCCCGCCTGGGAGGATGGGACATACCCGGAGGGCCCGGGGGGATTCCTCCCCCCCCAGTGCATCCAGAGGCCTCACTGGATTATCTCTTTAAGGACACCCCTCAGTCCATCGTACTGGTGGGGCACCCCGCTCCCGGCAAGGAACATCCCGATTTCTACGCTTTCGAGGTGCTCGACTTCATCATTGGAAGCGGAGGTTTCCGCTCACGCGTGTTCGGTGAGGTGCGAAATAAACTGGGACTTGCCTACAGTGCCGGGAGCTTTTATTCTTCCCAAACACACTACGGGATCTTCGGCACTTACGCGATGGCGAACGCCTCTTCCACACTGGATGCACTGTCCGCCATGACAAATATCCTGGATGAGGTGAAAAACAATGGGGTTCGGTCCGAGGAACTGGCCTGGGCAAAAAAATCCATTATAAATAACTTCATCTTCTCCTTTGCCACGCCAAACGAGATCGTCACGCGCCAGATGATGCTGGAGCATGATGGACTGCCCGATAATTTCTTGACAACCTACAAAAATAATATAGAGAAAGTAGCGTTAGGTGATGTGAGAGATGTCGCATCGCGCTTTCTCTCAAAAGAAAGCAGGGTCGTGCTTGTCCTCGGCGACAGAGAACGATTTGACAAGCCTCTCTCCTCGTTTGGCGATTTTCGTATGACTGAGGGTGGCACAGGGGACGGGGAGTGACGCGAAGGGGCGATACAAGGGGTAGATCGTGGTCAACAGGGATCTCTTTAAACGGATCAGTAAAAGAATAGACTCGTACGAGAGCGATATGATAGCGCTCCAGATCGGTCTGACAGCCATACCGGCGCTGGCGCCTGAGAACGGCGGGAACGGTGAATACGAGAAAGCCCGCTATCTTCTGGAACGTCTTACCCAAATGGGGTTTCACAATATCAGGACGTTCGATGCACCCGACGAGCGGGTTGTCTTCACCTGCCGCCCCAACATCATTGCCACCATCCCCGGGGAGAACCGCGGAAGGACCGTCTGGATCATCACACACATGGACGTTGTCCCCCCGGGAGAGCAAACGTTGTGGGATCATGACCCTTACGAGGGATATGTGAAGGGGGGAAGGGTCTATGGCAGGGGGACGGAGGACAACCAGCAGGACCTCGTCGCGTCCATCTTCGCGGCCAAGGCCTTTCTTGATGAAGGAGTGACCCCCGGGCTCTCCGTAGGGCTTGCGTTTGTAGCCGACGAGGAGACATCGAGCAACAAGGGGCTTGTATACCTCCTCGGGATGAAGAAAAAGCTCTTTAAAAAGGATGATATTATCGTTGTCCCCGACTTCGGTAATGAAGAGGGTTCGATGATAGAGGTGGCGGAAAAAAGCCTGCTGTGGCTACGCTTCAAAACAGTCGGAAAGCAATGCCACGCGAGCGAACCATCGCTTGGCAGAAACGCCTTCACAGCCGCGTCACACCTTGTCACAAGGCTGGGTGATCTGTATCACATATTTGACAAGATCGATCCGCTCTACCATCCCCCTACGAGCACCTTCGAGCCCACAAGAAAGGATGCGAATGTCCCCAATATAAACACAATTCCGGGGGATGATGTATTCTACCTCGACTGTCGCATACTGCCCGAATACGACCTCGTGGAGATCGTGTCGAAAATACGCGCCATGGCCGACGAAGTGGAACAGACATTTGACGTCTCCATAGACATAATTCCGGTCCAGGCCGTGGAGGCGTCCCCCCCCACGAACAGGGGTGCGCCGGTTGTGAAAATCCTCGCAGGTGCGATACGGGAGGTCTACGGGGTGGATGCCCTTGCCGGCGGGATCGGTGGGGGTACCGTGGCGGCGCCACTCAGGGAGAAGGGCTACCAGGCCGCTGTATGGAGCAGGTTGGGAGGAGTAGCGCACCAGCCAAATGAAAACTGTATTATATCCAACATGATAGGAAATGCTAAGGTGTTCGCCCATCTCTTCCTGGGCGGATGTGAGAAAACACTTGATGAATAAGGAGGCACGAATGAAACAGCCGAACGTTTCAGGGGACGCAAAAAGCGTGGTCATTCTCGAAAAAGATGGCCGGTTCCTGGCGGATATCAAGGAGGCCCTGAAGGGCGATTCCGAGTTGAGGATCATCGGTGAGGGCGTGGATCTGCCCGGGGCAACCGCCCTTCTTATGGAGTGGATAGATGAGATGCCTGACATCATCGTCGCCGGTCTTGACCTCCTCAAGGAGGGCGTGGCGAGCGATGCCTCGGCCCTCATGGGGCTGAAGGAAAAGATGCCGGGCACCAAACTGATCATCACGAGTGAGAGATACGCGGACGAAGAGATATTCCGGATGATACAAGAGGGAATACGGGGTTTCTTCCTCAAAGGGACACCCGTCGTACTTATCACAAAATGCATACGGGTAGTGCTCTCCGGTGGGATGTGGATGGACAATGCGGTTATCGCCCGAGTCTTTGAAGAAGTGTCGAGCCGTAACGAGAAGGCCGGGGTATAGGGGCCGTTGGCTTGGGGGGGACGTATTGTGAGGTCCTTCCGGTTTTCCTAAACGAAGGAGTGGTATTCGCGGTTTATTGTGTAATTAAGGAGGTTCTTATGGAAAAGGAGCACGGGACTGAAGGGGGCACGACAAGGATTGTCATCTTTGATGGGGACATCACCTTTGTTGATAGCCTGAAGAAAACCATAGCGGCTGCCCCTGATATCGAGATTGTCGACATACGCGGGGATATCGAGGGCGCCAAAGAGTTCATACTCGGAGTCCATGAGCGGATTGACCTGATCCTCGTCAGCTTCGACATACTCAAGGAAGTGGTGGCTTCGGACATGGGAACACTCGTCAAATTGAAGGCCAATTTCCCCGGAACCAGGGTCGTTGTCATGGGAGAGCGGTATGCCAAGGAGGAAATCTTCCGTATGGTGGAGGAGGGAATGAAGGGCTTCTTCGTCAAGGGGGATATCTCATCCGATTTTATTATCAAGTGTATACGGGTAGTTGCGGCCGGACAGATATGGATGGACGCGAACCTCGTCAACAAAGTGTTTGAGGAGTTTTCTCGCTATTATAGTGAGGCCGAGGGGAAACTCCGATCGCCGTCGCCCGAAGAGACCGATCGGCTGGCTCTTCTCACGAAGAGAGAAACGGAACTGTTGGATCTCGTGTCTATGAGCCTTAAGAATGACGAGATAGCGGAGCGCCTATTCATCAGTACCAAGACGGTAAAGACCCACATACGGAATATCTTCGAAAAACTGGGTTCCAGAAACAGGGTGGACGCCACCCTACTCTACATTGGGGCATCTAAGAGACAGGGGCAGATTGCAAACGTGGAGCACTAAAAAATTCTAACGGTTATGAAGGCTCGGTTATTCGGGAAATGATCTCCGACAGCCTGCCGAATTCCTCTACCGTCAGCGTTTCCCCCCTTCTCCGTCCGTCTATCCCTGCCCCGGCAAGGAGCGCGGGAATATCCACCTCCTTTGAGCGCAGGGCATCCATCGCCTTCATGTTGTTGGCAAGGGTCTTTCTCCTCATCGAGAAGGCTGCCTTTACCGTCTCAGTAAAGATTCTATGATCTCCAAGCGGATACAGGGGCTCTTCACGCATCCCCATTCTAAAAACAGCTGAGTCCACCTTCGGTACGGGGTAAAAACAGGTGGCAGGGACCGTCATAAGCCGTGAGGCCACCGCATACATGGAGACGAGCACGGAAGGTATCCCGTATTGTTTTGTTCCCGGAGACGCCGTGATCCGGTCCGCGACCTCCTTCTGAATCATCAACGTTGCCGAGAATATGTGTTTTCTGTATTCGATCAGACGGAACAGAATTTGCGATGATACGTTGTAGGGAATATTGCCGATGACCTGTATTTTCTCTCCGGCGGAGGAAAAATCGTAAGACAGGACATCAGTGTGGATTATTTCGATGTTGGGCATCTCGCCGAGTTCGCTTTGGAGAACCTCCACGAGCTTTGGGTCGATTTCGAGGGCTATGATCCTGCTGACCCTTGGTGCGATCATCGCCGTCATGGCACCCAGCCCCGCCCCGATCTCGACCACGGTGTCCCCCTCGCCGATTCCTGAAGATTCTACTATCCGGGAGGTTATGTTGTTGTCTACAAGAAACGATTGCCCCAGACGTTTTACCGGGTTGATATGGTGCTTTTTGAGAATTCTAAGAGGAGATTCCATTTTTTCATCCGGTTCCGGAAAAAATTGTTTAGACAGGATTAACCGGTTAAACGGGATTAAAACATCCCAACCGCACAGGTCCAAGGTTGTTTTGCGCGCTCCCAACCGTGAACCCCAATCCTGCATACCCTGTCCGGATTCTTCGTTTCTATTCTGTCTAAGCTCCGCTCAATCGAGTGGCCACCGGGATACCGCATTGAGATCGAGGTTGTCTTCCCTGCCTTCACACAGGAGGTTATTGCCGACGACGGCTATCATCGCCGCATTATCGGTACAGAGAATCGGCGGGGGGACAAATATCTCGATTCCTGCCCCCTTCCCCCCCTCTAAAAACCGCTCGCGCAGCCGGCTGTTTGAGGCCACCCCGCCGCACACCACGACCCTTGGAACGCCGGCGTTTTCCGCAGCCGCTAGCGTTTTTTTGACGAGGACATCCACGATTGCTTCCTGATAGCTTGCGACGATGTCGGGTATCTCGTCCGCGGATATGGGTCTCTCTCTACCCTTTATATAGTTCAAGAGGGCCGTCTTCAGGCCACTGAAACTGAAATCAACACTCCCCCTCATCGCACGCGGGAAGGATATGGCCGACAGGTTTCCCCCCTTCGCCAGCCGGTCTATTACCACCCCCCCGGGATAGCCGAGATCCAGCATCCGGGCTGCCTTGTCGAAGGCCTCCCCCGCCGCGTCGTCCCTCGTCTGCCCCAGTATCTGAAAGTCTCCAAAACTCCTGACGAGATAGATGTGGGTGTGCCCCCCCGAGACCACCAGGGCGATAAAGGGAAACTCTGGTTTTTTTTCGGCAAGGAATATAGCGGCGATGTGCCCCTCTATGTGGTTCACGCCCACAAAGGGTATGTCGGCCGCGAAGGCCACCGCCTTTGCCACCGAGAGGCCGACAAGGAGGGAACCCACCAGGCCGGGCCCCCTCGTGGCGGAGAGCCCTTCGATATCCCCCATCGACACACCGGCGTCGTCCAGCGCCTGCTGTGTCACCGGTATAATCGCCTCCATATGTTTTCGGGATGCGATCTCGGGGACAACGCCCCCATATTTGCCGTGGATGTCTATCTGTGACGCTATGACGTTGGAGAGCATCTCCGAGCCGTCGGAAACCACCGCCGCCGCCGTCTCGTCACAAGAGGATTCTATCCCTAATACGAGCATTTCGTCTCCGGGGAAGCATTTCCCTAATGTAATAACAAACTTTGAACTTGAAACTTGGCATGGATGGGGTATATAGGAAAGCGGTTTGTTTGTAAATACAAAACAAGGATTCCATGCATGGAGAAAGAATACGATTTCCTGGTTCTGGGCAGCGGTATAGCGGGTCTCTCGTTTGCCATAAAAGCTGCGGACCTGGGAAGCGTCGCGGTTGTCACGAAGAAGAGCAAGGTGGAATCGAATACGAATTACGCCCAGGGGGGGATCGCCGCTGTAACCGACAATGACGACACCTTCGAATCTCACATACAGGACACTCTTAAGAGTGGGGCGGGTCTGTGCAAGGAGGGTGTGGTACGATTTGTCGTAACGGAGGGCCCTGAGAGGATCAGGGAACTTATCGAGTGGGGAGTAAACTTTACGAAAATGGAGAACAGCGGTCCGGACGCCTACGACCTTGGACGGGAGGGCGGACATAGCCGCAGGAGGGTTCTTCATGCGGAAGACCTTACCGGCAGGGAAATAGAGCGGGCCCTGATCGAAAAGGCCGCTTCAAAGAAGAACATAACGATCTATGAAAACTTCTTCGCCATAGACCTCATCTGCAGATCGAAGATTACCGGCGAAAAAGGACCGAAAGATCGATGTCTCGGGGCCTATGTCTTCGATGCCGACGGAGATGTCGTCCACACCTTCAGGGCGAAATTCGTCATGCTCGCCACGGGGGGATCGGGAAAGGTCTATCTGATCACCACAAACCCCGACATTGCGACGGGGGACGGCGTCGCCATGGCCTACCGCGCCGGCGCCGAAATAGCCAATATGGGGTTCATACAATTTCACCCAACCTGCCTCTACCATCCGGACGCGAAGTCCTTTCTCATAAGCGAGGCGGTGCGCGGCGAAGGAGCCAGGCTGAGGCTCAAAGACGGCACCACTTTTATGGAAAAGTACCACCCGATGGGAGCGC
>CAYXUH010000006.1:0-26656 GCA_964468685.1 uncultured Syntrophaceae bacterium
ACGTCACCGCACCCTTGAAACCAACGGCATCACCATGCACATCGCCGAGCAGGGGGAAGGCCCGCTGGTGATCCTGTGCCACGGCTTTCCGGAGCTGGGATATTGCTGGAGACACCAGCTGCCGGCCCTGGCCAATGCGGGATTTCACGCCGTTGCCCCCGATCAGCGCGGCTACGGGTGCACCGACCGGCCCGAATCGATAGAGGCGTACGACATCTTCCAACTGGTCGGGGATATCGTCGGCCTCGTCCACGCCCTCGGGGAAGAGAAGGCCGTTATTGTTGGACATGACTGGGGATCAACGGTTGCGCAACACTGCGCCCTCCTCAGACCGGACATCTTTCAAACCGTCATTCTCCTGAGCGTCCCCTTTGCCCCACGCTCCTGGAAGAGCCGGAGACCGACTGAGGGGATGAAGAAGCTGCTGGGCGGCCAAGACCTTGAATTCTACATCCTCTACTTTCAGGAACCGGGCAGGGTTGAAAAGGAGCTGGAGGAGGATGTCAGGAAATTTATACTGGGGTCCCTGTATGCGGCATCCGGTGACCCACCACTCGAAAAACGCTGGCAATTCGTATTTCCCAAGGGCAAGAGATTTATCGACACCTCTTCTGCCCCGGATACCCTGCCTGCCTGCCTGGCTGACCGAACGGGATATCGATTTCTACACCGAGGAGTTCACGCGGACCGGCTTCCGTGGTGGTGTCAACTGGTACCGGAATATCGACCGGAACTGGGAGATGACCCCCTTCCTCAGCGGGGCAAAGATCCACCAGCCCGCCCTCTTCATAGCCGGGGAACTGGACGGCGTTATCACCTTCAGCCGCGGGGCCTACGACCGGATGGAGGCATCCATTCCCAACCTGAAGCAGAAGGTCCTGCTTCCCGGGGCCGGGCACTGGATCCAGCAGGAACGTCCTCTGGAGGTCAACGATCTGATGATACAGTTTTTAAAGGACCTGGAGTAAAACAGACCGTAGTGTGTTTCCGACGCGGCGGCACCTCAAACAAGCGATAAATCTTAACAGAAAAGGAGTACGACCAGATGAAGACACGACTGACGGAAATGATGGGAATCGAGCACCCGATCGTATGCGGCGGGATGATGCGGCTGGCCTACCCGCCCCTGTGCGCGGCGATCTCAAACGCCGGGGGACTGGGGAACCTGACTGCGGCCATGTACGAGGACAGGGAGTCATTCCGAGGCGCCATCCGGGAGACCAAGCGCCTGACGGACAGGCCCTTTATCGTGAACGTGACGCTGCTCCCCTCCATCGGGGTCCCCGACGACCGGTACGCCATGTATTTCGACACCCTCGCCGAAGAGAAGATCGCGGCGGTGGAGATCAGCGGCACCCCCCTGCACCGGTACAAGGACGGTCTGTATTTCAGAAAATTAAAGGATGCCGGCGCGAAACTGATTCACAAGGTGGGTTCGGTACGGCACGGAAAATCGGCCGAGAAGGCGGGATACGACGCTGTCTTCGCCGCCGGTGTCGAGGAGGGGGGGCACCCCCTGAACGAAAACGTCGCCACCACCGTCCTGACCCCGCGCATGGCGGAGGAACTTACCATCCCGGTGATCACCACGGGGGGGATGGCGGACGGGCGGGGCCTGGCCGCGGCACTGTGCCTGGGGGCGGAGGGAATCATGATGGCGACCCGCTTTATCAACACTTACGAATGCACGGTCCACGAGAAGGTCCACGAGGAGATGATCCGCCGCCAGGAGAACGAGACCGTCTTGTACGGAAACTCGATCGGTCTCCAGGGCCGAGGACTGTTGAACGATTCCATGCATGAGGTCCTGAAGATCGAGGCACGGGGGGGCGGTCTGGAGGAGATCATACCGCACATCGCCGGGGCCCTGGGAGATGAGATCTGGCAGAAGGGTGAAATGAACACGGGGCTGATTGCCGTGGGCCAGTCGATCGGCCTGATCCATGATGTCCTCACCTGTAAAGAGCTTCTTGATGGAATCGTACACAACGCAGAAGCGATACTGAAGAACAATCTCAGCCGATTTT
Source organism: uncultured Syntrophaceae bacterium (assembly GCA_964468685.1). Taxonomy (GTDB): domain Bacteria; phylum Desulfobacterota; class Syntrophia; order Syntrophales; family UBA2210; genus UBA6078. The sequence continues at coordinate 2,028 of CAYXUH010000006.1, forward strand.
AACAGGACAGCCGCGACACCGGTTGCCGACATTACAGACAAAAAGAATCATGCACACAGCCCCATCTCGCCCGTATGAAAGAATGGGGTGATGGATACATTCACTACCGGACGATGAACCATCTTTCTTGAGGGGGTTTGACCGAGTCCTTCCAGAAAACAGGTGTATGGGAGGGGGCAAAGAGGTTATGGGCCTGCAATTGCCCCCTCCCTTTGTATTGACAGCAGGGTCACTATTTTCATATAGAGAGCCCTTAGTTCAGTCCCGGGATTCAGGGGTGTGAAGAGTTGGTCGATCGTATTATTACCATACTATTTCTGTCCTTTATGGCAATCTCCAGCATGGTTCTCTATGCGGTAGCGCTCGCCATATGGCTAGTAACCGTCCTGTTCGATAAGCGTCTTTACGTTCTGCATTATGTTACCTCATTCTGGGCGTCGATCTATACCTGGGTGATGCCCCCTTGGTCGGTTTCAATCGAGGGGAAGGAACATATCGGAAAGAAGACCTATGTGGTCGTCTCCAACCATCAGTCCCTCCTTGATATCCTCGTCGCGTTCCGAATCTTTTTCCCTTTCAAGTGGGTATCGAAGGCGGAGATATTCAAGCTTCCCTTTATCGGATGGAACATGACGTTAAACCGCTACATCAAACTTACCCGCGGTGACAGGAAGAGCATACGGACAATGCTGGATGACTGCGATAAGGCCCTCGCCGGAGGAAGTTCCGTCTACCTGTTTCCCGAAGGGACGCGATCGAAAACAGGGGCCATCAAACCCTTCAAACCGGGGGCCTTTCTGCTGGCCCAGGATAACAAGGTGCCGATACTGCCCATTGTCATCAACGGCACGAAAAACGCCCTCCCCAAAAAAAGCTTGAATTTTCACGGAAAACATCCCATTACAGTACATATCCTTGAAGAGATACCCTACGAAGCCTTTAAAGACCTGACCACTGAAGAGGTGGCCGAGATGGCAAGAACACATATATCGGAAGCCATGGCTCAGCTGAAACAGGAAGTCTGATCACCAACGTGTTTCGTGAGATAAACGGTATCTTTATATCCCTCCTCCCGAAGGCACAGGTGGTGAGCGCACAAGAACAGGGAAGGGTACAATAAAAAGGGCGCGGGCCAATTACCCACAAGACAGGTTCGTATGACGACCCCTGAATTTCAGGTATTGAGAAAGGGATCACAGCAATGAACATCGGGAGACTGGCGGACGACAATATCGCGAGGTTCGGCGAATACAATCTCGCCTGGTTTGGAGGGCAGTGGCACACCAACGTCGAGATGAATCGCCTTGCCAATCGGCTGGGCAATGCCTTAAAGGCCCTGGGGATCAGGAAGGGGGACCGGGTCGGAGTTCAACTGCTCAACTGTCCCCAGCTTATGCAGGCATTTTTCGCCACGTTTAAGATCGGGGCGATACTGGTCCCCATAAACCCGTCGCTGCGCGTGGGCGAACTTGCCTATCTCTACAAAGACGCGGGTATTGTCGCACTGATCAGCACGATCGACTACATCGACGCCATCAGAGAGGCGCACACGGGGGCACAGCAGCTTCAGCATGTCATTGTAACCGGGGGGGCAATCCCCGAAGACACCATCTCCTACGACGCCATCATTGAAGGGGAGTCGGACAAACTGATCACGGAGGACACGGACAACGACGACACAGCCGTTATGATTTACACCGCCGGCACCACGGGAAACCCCAAAGGCGTGATGCTGACACACTACAACTGGTATACCCACGTGACGGGATATTATGACCTGGTCCTGCTGGATTCATGGGGTATCACGGCAAAGGGAAGAATTCAGGAGCAGGATGAACGGCGGGGCACGGTGGCGAATCAGGAGGTGGAGGTGTTCGGCGTCAGCCGGAACCGTGTCTCCCTCATCACGCTTCCCCTCTTCCACGGCTACGGGGTATTCGCCCTGAGTCTCGAGTTTCTAACAGGGGGAAAGCTCATCGTTATCAGCCGGTGGGATGCCGAAGAGGCGATGAGGTGTATCGAACAGTTCAAGGTCACGGATTTTCGCGGCGTGCCGACCATGTACATCCAGATGCTGAACCACCCCGCCGCCCCCCGGTACGACCTGAGTTCTCTGCAGACCTGCATCTGCGGGTCCGCGCCGATGCCGCTGGAGGTGGCCCGCCAGTGGAAGAAGCGGTACGGAACCGATATCTGGGAGGGATACGGCCTGAGTGAGGCGACGACAGTCAACTGTGGCAACGTGGCCGGGAAGCGTCCCCCCAAGTACGGCTCCATCGGCAAATGCTACCAGAAGTGCAACACAATCAAGATATTCGACGAAGACGACCGGGAGGTCCCCCCGGGAGAAACCGGAGAGATCGTCATCAAGGGACCCGGCGTCATGAAGGGCTACTGGAACAAACCGAAAGAAACGGCAGAGGCACTGCGGAAGGGCTGGCTCCACACCGGCGATGTCGGATACGCCGACGAAGACGGATATCTCTATATAACGGATCGAAAAAAGGATCTGATCATTCGGGGGGGAGAGAATATCTACCCGAAAGAGATAGAAAACATCCTGCACATGCACCCGGAGGTCCTGGAAGCGGGGGTTATCGGTATTCCCGATCCGGTGTACGGCGAGGTGGTCAAGGCGTTTGTCACCCTCAAGATCCCCGGTGCGGTCTGTGAAGAGGATCTCCTGAATTTTTGCCGTGAGCATCTGCCCACCTTCAAGAGACCGAAATCGATCCAGTTCATGGAGGCGCTCCCCAAGAGCGCCCTCGGAAAAACATTGAGGAGAGAACTGAGAAAAATAGGATAAGGAGTGTCCCGCATGCATGAAGAAGTCTACCACAAACTGGCAAAGGTCCTGGACACCCTCCCCAACGGGTTCCCGGCAACGGAAAGCGGCATCGAGATCAGGCTCCTGAAAAAGATCTTTACACCGGAGCAGGCCGATCTGTTCTGCAAGCCGAGCGAGGCTGACTGCGGGGGGGGGGGGGGTAACTTCTCCGAATTTAAGTAGAACCCCTGTACCATCGTGCGCGGCCATTATTTCATTGACACACGGGGCCGTTCATCTTACTTATATTCTGGCATAAAAAGCACTTCCGTGCCGGGATATTGTCACCACGAGGGATAAAGCACCCCTCGGCACTGTGTGTCGGTTCCGGTCGGAATCCGGGGATAAAGCGAGCGATGTTTGATTTTGAGAGAGGAAAGATCCGGTTGATCCGTGGTGGGAAGTATCCTACCTGCCATTCCGTTTTCATCGATGATGAGGTCCGCGCCGTTATCGACCCGGGGAGTGACGAGGACAAGTTGCTGGCGATTAACCGGGAGCGGCCGATTCAGGTTCTCATCAACAGCCACTGTCACGAGGATCACTTCCTCTTCAATTCCCGTTTTCCGGATGCCGACCTCTGGGTTCCCAGACTGGAAGCGGCCGGATTCAGGGATATCGATGCTTTTTTCGATCAATTCTATGAATCCGGGAGTATCGATGAAGAAACCAAGGCCGCGTGGGACACATTCTTTACCGATGTCGTACGGTACCAGCCCCGGGAACCTGACCGGCTGCTCGAGGATGGAGAGGACCTTGTCTTCGGTGAAACGCGGGCCCGGGTCCTGCACACCCCCGGTCACAGTCCGGGGCACCTGGCCTTTCACTTTCCCGAGGAGAGGGTCCTGTATCTGGCGGATCTGGATCTGGTAAAATTCGGGCCCTATTACGGAGATAAGGGCTCCAGCATTGATGACACGATCGCGTCCCTCCGGCGGGTTGCCGCCATCGATGTGGATGTATACCTCGTGGCCCACGGCAGAGAGGGAGTTTTCGATGGTGACCCGGCACATATCCAGCGGTATCTGGACGTCATCTATACCAGGGAGGAGAGGCTGCTGACCCTGCTGGCATCGGGGCCCAGGAATCTGGACGAGATAACCGCGGAGGGGATCATCTATGGAGGCCGCAGTCTCTCCGCCGGGGCCTGGGAGCTGACCCTGAGCGAAAGGATTATGATGGACAAGCACCTTCAGCGCCTTGAAGGTCTGGGGACCGTTCGACAGGAGGGTGGCCTCTACCACCTGCTGTAGCGGCGAAGGATACATTACCCAAAAGAGTTGCGCAATGAGCGTGTATGAAGAACTCAGGTAAATCCTCGGCACACACCCAAAGGAGAGACACGTATGATCAGAGGGCTCGGAGAAACGATGCCGAAGATAGCAGAGACGGCCTTCATCAGTGAGGCCGCGTATGTCGTAGGGGACGTTGAGATCGGCAAGCACTCGACCGTCTGGCCGGGGGCCGTCATACGGGCCGATTACGCCCGGGTGATTATCGGTGAGTATGTCCACCTGGAAGACAACTGCGTGGTCCATTGCGGCACACCCCTTGTCATCGGCAGTTACATCATCATAGGACACGGGGCCGTCGTTCACTGCACCACGATCGGAGACAACGTCCTGGTCGGGAGCAACGCCACCATACTCGACGGGGTGGAGATCGGCGATTCATGCATCATAGGGGCGGGCTCCCTCGTCACACCGGGAACGATCCTACCCCCGAACTCGCTCGTTGTCGGCGTCCCGGCCACCATACGGGGGCAGGTAAACGACGAACAGATACAAAGGCTCAGAGGAGACGTGGAGGGATATTACGCATATGCCCTGCGTTACAAGGACCAGGGGCTGTAGAGGCCCCTGGCCGCATACCTTCTTCTCACTTCGGAAAAGAAACCACTTGACATTCAATTGTTGATGTGTTTAGAAATACATCAATGTAATTATAAATTCATTGGAGGAACGAGATGAATTTTAATACCGCTACCGTGGCCCGCATTACGGGATTAACGAAAAGGCAGATCGGGTATTGGGACACAACTGATCTCATCAAGCCGTCCGTTCAGGGGGCCGAAGGGTACGGCACGACTCGGCTTTACTCCTTTATCGATCTCGTTCAACTGATGGTGGCAAAAAGGCTTCTGGATACCAGCGTGAGCATTCAAAAGCTGAGAAAGGCCCTCTGGTATCTCAAGAAAAATATGCCGGATATCGAAAAGCCGCTGGCCGATCTTCGCTTTCTCACCGACGGGGAGACGATCTTCGTTATTACGAAGGACGATCAGCAGATACTCGATACGTTAAGAAACGGCCAATTGGTGCTTACGTTGGCCCTGGGGAAAATCGTCGAGGATCTGAGGGGCGAGGTCGATGCAATCAACGCCCGGAAGAAGTATGAAGTGAGAGTGAAGGGTATGAAGTATTCCGTTAATTTTCACAGGGACACGGAGGATGGGGGGTACTGGGTCGAATGTCCCGCCATTCCCGGCTGTGCCTCTCAGGGGGATACAATCGAAGAGGCGCTCGGCATGATCAAGGACGCGATTCAGGCGTGTGCCGACGTTCAGGCTGAAAAGGACATTACCCAAAAGGCCTCATGAGCGGATTGAACAATCTCGATCCCCTGAGAGTGATGAAAACCTTCGAACGTGCAGGGTGGCGAAGGGTACGCACCACGGGGAGCCACGTCATACTCACTAAAGCCGGTAATCCCGACATTCTTTCCATTCCAATACATAAGAGCAAGTCCATCAAACAGGGGCTCCTGCGACATCAGATCAAGGTTGCCGGGATGACCGTTGAGAAATTCCTGGAACTCTACCGGTAAATCAATGGAAAACCCGGGCAGTTTACGCATCTCTCATATTTGGAATCTCCCGTATTGACAGGCAGCGCAATATCTGAGATGTTTGATGCGCCTTCGAGAGGATTCGGGCGAACATGTCGTATCGATGGATCGGGGGCAACGGGTTCATAAGACACAATCTTTGGTTTTTCATAAATAACACCGTATCAATAAAGGAGGATCAACAATGAAGGCAGCGGTACTGCGCGGAGCGAATAGTATCAGAATGGAGACGGTGCCCGATCCCGTGGCCGAGCCGTATGGGATCGTCATCAGGGTGAAGGCATGCGGCGTATGCGGTTCCGACCTGCATGAATACAAGTCCGGCAAGAACGAGGGGACCATATTCGGCCACGAGTTCAGTGGTGACGTGGCACAGGTGGGGGAGCGCGTGACCGGCATCAAGGTGGGAGACCGCGTGACCGCCGTGGGTTTCCGTTCCTGCGGGAAGTGTCTCTGGTGCAGCCAGGGGAAGCCTCACCGATGCACAGATATGGCCCTGGTCGGGTACCAGCTCCCCGGCGCCATGGCGGAGTATGTCTCGATCCCCTTCGCGGCGATCGGACAGACCGTCTTCCCCCTGCCCGAAGAGTTGACCTATGAGGATGCGGCGCAGGTGGAACCCCTGTCGATATCGCTGTATTCGGTCAGGCGCGCCCACCCGAAGGAGACGGATACGGCCGTTGTCCTGGGGGCCGGGGTCATCGGGCTGAACGCCATACAGGTGCTCAAGACGATGGGGGTCAAAACCGTCCTGGTGAGCGCCCGGAGACCGTCACGACTGGCTGCCGCGAAGGCGTGCGGCGCCGATCTGGTCGTCAATGCGGCGAAGGAAAACCCCCTGCCCGCCATCATGGAGGCAACCTCGGGGATGGGGGCGAACATCGTCGTCGAATGCGCCGGTTCTCCCGCCACCTTTAACCAGTCCGTCGAGATGGCCTGCGGCGGGGGAAAGATCATGCTGGTGGCGATATACGAACAGCCCATCAGCTGGGACCCGATGCCGGTCATCAGCAAGAACATCACCCTGATCGGGTGCCTGGGGGGGAACTTCCCCGGCTCGATCGACCTCATCCGGTCCGGGAAGGTCACCGTCCGCCCCTTCGCCACCCATCGATTCCCGCTGGACAGGGTGGATGAGGCATTCAAAACCGCGATCACAAACCCCGACGCGATCAAGGTCCTGATCACACCGTAGCGGAGAGATAAGGGGGGTCCACGAGCCACAGACTTGTTGCCCCCCCTCTCAAGGCTTGAACAGAAGACAAAATCATAGTATCATTAGGAACCTTCTGATCGAATCGTACAGGATCAGGTTCTTCCTCTCTCCTGGTCGACATATCATCGCACGATCTCTCATCCGCTGACAGGACACGCCGAAGATGATCCCGTATACTGGCAAAACGTAGAAAGGACCGAATGAAAAAACAGCTCTCATCGTCTTCTTGTGTGTCCTTGTATGCGCTGTCACGCCCGCCCACGGGTTCAAAGAGCTTACCCGTGAGGAGAAAGTGGTCGCCGTGAATGCAGGCGCCTTGCTCGTTATAGCCGGGTGGGGGTTTACCTTCTGGGACTACGGGGAGTCTTCTCCCTTTCTGAAGGACGAGAGCTGGTTCCAGGAAGATACGGATAAGGGCGGGGCGGATAAACTGGGACATTTCTACACAAACTACCTCGTCGGTCGCGGCCTTTCATCTCTCTACGAGTCCTGGGGTTACGGGCACGAAAAGGCCCCCCTCTACGGAGCACTGTCGTCATTCGGCCTGATGGGATTCATGGAGATCGGGGACTCCATCAGCGAGTACGGCTTCTCACACTCGGACCTTATCATGAATCTGCTGGGAAGCTACGCGGGCTACCTGCTCGACATGTATCCCGATATCGCGAGGAAGATCGACTTCAGGGTAGAGTATATCCCCGATTTTCAGGAGGCCGACATTATAACCGACTACGAAAAGCTGCGGTTCCTTGTCGCCCTGAAGCTGGACGGTTTTGACGCGGTTACCAATAAATATCTCAAATATCTGGAACTGCATCTGGGATACTATGTGGACGGATACCAGGAGGCCGGGGACGACTGAAGCCGGAATATATATGCCGGCGTAGGGATTAACCTCTCAAAGATATTCAGGGATCTGTCATGTCCGAAGACGGCAAAGGTTTTCAATTACTACCAGCTTCCCTACACATATATCAAGATCAACAAGGATCTGGATGAATAGCACCCTTCCCTGCATCAGGCGGTCTGGCGGGGCAGTTTTATAGTATTCCCTTTTTTCTGAGGGCATGCACGATGAGAAAGGTGTCCCATTCGCGCTGTGCGCGGCCCCAGGTTCCGTCGGCATGTTGCGTTTTGGCGAGGTACTCGAAGGCCCGATGCACCTGCCGCTCGGCCTCCTGCGAATCGAGGTGGGCCAGGGCATTGGCCATCTGGTACAGAGGAATATCCTTCCCCCACCGTCCCGACTCCTCCTGGACCCGGGACAACCTCATGACAAGTTCCTTCGTGGCGGCGTGGCGGGAGTAGACGGGGTGCACGGCAAGGGCTCTCAGAATATTGTTCGCCGATGCCCAGCCCGGGGGGGACAGTGTTCCCTCGCAAGGACGCGGTGGGACAGCCATCCATACATATCGAGGATTTTGGCATCATGCGCCCGGCCAAAGGCATTGGACAGGAAGAGGGTCGCCCCCATCACAAAGATATCGAAGTCGCCAGGGGTAAAGGGAAGCGAATGAAGCCTTCCACCCTCCAGATCCTCGGTCGGGAGAGATTGGCCTTCTGCCACGTACAGCGCCCGTTCGATAAGCCAGTCCAGAGTAGCGTCGATGGATTGATCCGGCTCCCGGATCGTCAGATGGAGGCCAAAGAGGCGTCGCACCGTTTCGACGATGGAGCCCTGCCAGGAGCCGTCCGGGGACTGCCCCGCGAGAAGTGCCTGCGCGGCACGTTGAAAGTCTGCCCCCCATTGAGGTGTCAGTTCCTGACCCAGCCACCTTTTCCGTGCGTAGATCCCGACAGGCGAGGGATCGGATGCAAATATCGCATAGGGATTATAACGGATTTTGATCATGTCCGCACCTCCTTCCCTGCCATATAATCATCCGCCTGTTATGACTCCATTTCTTCAGCGCATTGTCAGAAACGTTCTTTCTCTGTATTCTACAGCACGCATTGTTCGATAGCGGCTCGCATGGTGTCGAGTTCTCCCTCGCTCAGCGTGACATCGCCGGCAGTGGCATTTTCCAGCGCCTGCCCTTCCGATCGGGCGCCCACCAGCGCGTGCGTGCACCCCGGCTGAGAGAAGGTCCAGGCAATCACCAACTGGGTGAGAGAAATCCCCTTATCCCCCGCGATCGGTTCGAACAGATCCAGCATGGCCCGTATCTTCTCTCGACTTTCAGGGCTGAACCGGGTTTTGAAATTTCGCTGATCTCCTTTTTCAAACGTGCGTTCCGGCCCAACCTTGCCGGTGAGGAGTCCTTGCCCCAGCGGTGAATAGGCCAGGAAGGCCAGGGGGCCTTCGACGCAGGCAGGCAGGTTTGCCTTCTCATGTTTCCGGTCAAGCATGGAAAAGAGTTCCTGGTCCGTATCGAGTTGTCCCATGGCTTGGTATTCGTCCATGTCCGCCGGTGTCGCGTTGGAGCAGCCAATAGCCCGGATCTTCCCTTCCTCCTTCAGTTTCAGCAGTTCGGCCATGGTATCGGCGATGGGCGTCGAGGAATCCTGCCAATGGGTCTGGAGGAGATCGATATGATCGGTGCCTAGTCTCATGAGGCTTTGCTCCACCTCGTAGCGGATCGTATCCGGGGCGAGGCACCGGTACACCTTGATGGTCCCTTTCTCGGTGGGGTGGTTCTCATCGGAGGTGAAGATGGGATTGCCACGGGCCTCATGCCAGATCATCCCACACTTTGTCGCGAGAACAACCCGGTCGCGCCTGTCGCGGACGGCCTCACCGACAAGCTGTTCTGAAACGCCGAATCCGTATATCGGCGCCGTATCGATGAGGGTAACCCCCGCATCGATGGCGGTGTGGATCGCCTTGATCGCGTCTGCCTTTTCTACGCCCCCCCACATCCATCCGCCGATCGCCCATGTACCGATACCAACTACCGAGGCCTCGATACCCGATGGTCCCAATTCCCTGAATTTCATACCGATACCCCCTTTTGGGTTCTGCCCCCGAAGCGTTCCTCAACGGGGACAAGGATAATCACCCTCAACCTCCGTATGTCGCCTCACCCGCGGCCCGTACGATTTCCCCGTAGTAGATACGGTGATAGTCCTTTTCGGGATAGTTCTCCTCTATGGTCGGATCGAGAAAGTTTTCCGGGGTCATGTCCTGCCAGTAGGTCTTTCGACATTCCAGAATCAGTTCCGCCTCTTTGTAAGCGGGGGCCTCCACTATCTTTGACTTCACAGCGGTCAACCCCGACTCTGCGATCTTGTCGGAGTCCCTCCCCGATTTCGTCCCCAGGACCATCAGCGCCTCCCTACAGCTTTTGGGAAAGGCGCAGAGGGTAAAGGTTGGAGATTTTTCCATGTACTGAAGGGTATGGCGCCCGGGTCTGACCACCACTTGGACGAAGGGCCTGCCCCACATGCCGCCTATGGAACCCCACCCTATCGTCATGGAATTGAAATCCCCAAAGGTCCCGGATGTCAGCACGAGCCACTGTTTTAACCATATGCCCGCGCCCTTTACCTGCACTGTACCCAGATCGATCTCTTCCATGTATCCACTCCCTCTTTATCGTTGATAACAGCCCCGTTCCGGACGCTGTTTGTTTCTCTATCTGTGACATGATATAAAAATATCGACACCGAATCAAGGATTGTGTCCATCGAATATTGTTGATAGTATTGTGCCATTCTGCACGTGAAACGTCACCAACATAACGGGAAAAAGGAGATGGCATGAAAGAAAATTCTTCCGCACACGACAGGCTCGCAGGTATTGGAAAACTCATGAAGATGAAACCCGACACCGCCGCGGCATTTATCACGCTCGACCAACAGGTGTTTAAAGAGGGGGCGCTGAGCACAAAGGTCAAGGAACTGATCGCCATCGGCGCGGCCCACGCCACCAGGTGCCCTTACTGCATCGAGGCCCACGCCGACAGAGCGCTCAAGGCGGGCGCCTCGAACGAGGAGATCGCGGAGGCCGTCTTTGTCGGGGTGTCGCTGAACGCCGGAGCCGCCTTTGCACACTCTTTCTTTGCGATGAACCGCCTCAAAAAATAGACAGGGGTTCCCCTTTGGTCTTTTCCAGGTGTTATGATTGAGCTGCCTTTTGGGCCTGCCGCTCCTGCTCATCGAGGATAATCTTCGTGGCCATCCGAGCCGTCTCCCCTACCAGCGTTGAGCACTTCTCGGGCAGACCGGCCTTGAAGGCAGCCTTCATCTCTTCAGGATCATAGAGATTGTAGAACCGTCCGAACGTCTTTTCCTGTATATTAGCGCACCGGCAGGTGCCATATTTCTCGACAAACTGGTCGTGCAGCTTTTTCGACAGGATGCAGGCGTGGAGTTGTTTCATCATGTCGGGGAACTCTTCCGTCGACCTGCCGAAGAAATAGCTGATCACCATCGCCCCCCCCGACAGCGCCCCGCAATGCCCGTCGCCGGTGAGCCCGACACCGTCGGCAAGCCCCGTGGTGGCCCTGAATACCCCCTCGTCCTTCACACCAAGGGCCTCGAAGATACCGGCAACCGTACACTGTGCGCACCCGCCGTTTCTCATTTCATAGTATTTCGCTCTGTCAAATGCTACATCCAGAATATCATTCTGCGCCTCTTTCATGGGGGCAACCCCTCCTTTGGAATTTTTTATTGCCGCTCCACCTTAGAAAATACGGGGCTAAAGGTCAACCGAATAAACGGAGAGACTCCTCGGTGGAAAAGCGAAACAGGGATAATCAGTCTCTTCCTCTTATATGAAATACCGTATTCCGGTCACCCCGAAATAGATCCCGAAAAAGACAAGCATAACGGCGCAGACGCCGATAATGCCCCGGTAGATTCGGTCACTGATATACCTCCGCCCCCGTGAAACGAACAGTGAAACGGCGCTGTACCAGACCAGGTCAGAAAGGATGTGCCCGACAAAAAAGACCGCTACACCGGTGAATCCGAACTGCATCGAGACAATGACATACCCCAGGCCGATGGTCGCCCACCAGATGATCCAGTAGGGGTTTGCCAGGCTCATCAGGATACCCGCCGTCACCGGGCCGCCCCAAGCGCTTTTCCCCCCCGAAAGATCGAGCTTGAGATGGCGTATCCCCCTGAGCATATCGAAGGACATCCAGAACAGGACCGCACCCCCCGCTATCCCGACAATCCCCAGCAATCCGGGGTTTTTGATCAGGTCCGCGAAACCCAGGATAAGGAGCGCAAGAAGCGTTATCTCAAGAATGGCATGCCCCAGAACAATCAGGGGGCCGGCCCAGAAACCCCTCCGGGTGGTTTCACTGATGGCTACGGTCAGCACCGGCCCGGGCATCAGCGCCCCCGACAGGCCGATGATAAAAGAGGATATGAATATGGCCACCAGTTTTTCCACTCTTCGACTCCCCCTTCAAGCGCTCATCCATGGGGACAATCGCGACTGCAGGCCCCGTTCCGGGATATTTTTGTGTCGACTTACGAGTCTGAATTATGTAGTATCACTGTCCCGTAGAGGATGCCAGACAAAATGAAGGAACCGTCCGCGTACATCCGTATTTTTGGCGCCGCCCTCATATCCGCCCTGCTTTTGTGGGGATCCGGAACCGCAGGGCCGGGGGCCCTACAGGCCGCAACATCGGCGGATGGCCCCGTGAGGCTGCTCGAAGACAGAGACTATTTCCCGGCATTCCTGAAGGCCCTCGACGGGGCGAAGGGTGAGATTGTCCTGTCGTTCTTTCTGTTCAAAACGAACGGCCACCACACCGGTTATACGGACAGGCTCCTTGCCGGACTTGTCCGTGCCGCCAAACGGGGGGTGCGGGTGCGAATTGTCCTTGAGAGGGGGAAGGCCACCAAGGCCTCTCCGATCGATACGAGCAACAGGGAGACGGCGGTGAGGCTGAGACAGGAGGGAATCGACGTGGCCTTTGATTCTCCACGTGTTACCACCCACACGAAGGTGGCCGTGATCGACGGGCGGTATATCTTCCTGGGAAGTCACAATCTGACAAACTCCGCCCTCAGGTATAATCACGAACTGTCCGTCTGTATTGATTCTCCGTCACTGGCGGGGGAAATCTTACGATATATCGACTCTCTGCATAAATGAGACCCGCATGAAACGATCACACCAGATAGGGTGTATGCTCTTCGCGGCACTTGTACTCCTTGCCGCCGGATGCGCGAGGATTCCCGTGAGGGAAGTCCCCCGACCCATTACCGAAGGCATGCCGGAGGGGGCGGTCCGGGCGTTCAACAACGCCGAGGCCGCATTCAAAGGGAAACGACTTGACAGGGCGATGGCGCTCTACGGAGACATGCTCGAACGCTTTCCGGCAGGAAAGGTGGCATTTGCCTCTCACCTGAGAAGGGGAGAGATATTCGAGGCCCGCGGGCAGTACGGGCTGGCCATCGGGGAACTGGGTCTCCTCCCCGGTGGTTTTGAGGAAGATCCCCTGTATGCCGAGGCTCGTTACACCCTGGCGCGTTCCCATTTCGGTCTGGGCGCATTCAGGACCTCGCAAGACATCATCGAAGAGATCCTCGGCAGGAGAGTTTTCCCTCCCCTCAAGCCGAAGGTAGAATCGCTAATGGGTGACATCCTTGCGCAGGCGGGCAGAAGCAAGGAGGCGCTCGGCTGGTACCTCAAATCTCTCAAAAGCGGACCCGAGGCACAACTTGAAGGCTCCGCAAAAAAGAAGGCCGAAGAGATTATCACCTCCCTCCTGTCCCTTGAGGAGCTCAGAGAGATGGAGAAGGAGTACCGGAGGGGATACCCCTCGGGTCACCTTCTCTATGCTCTCGCCAGGGCATCCTACCGTGCGAGGGATCTTGACAAGGCACAGGAATACCTCGATCAATTTCTCCTGGACAAGAGACATCCCCTGTTCGAGAAGGGGGAGGAACTGCTCAGGAGGATAACCGCCGCGAAACTGGTAAACCGCAATGCGATTGGGTGCGTTCTTCCCCTCACCGGAAGATATGCCTCCTATGGCAATCGGGTCCTTGACGCCGTCATTCTCGCCTCCGGGGTATTCGATCCGGCGCAGAACAGCCTCGTGGAGCTCTTCATAGAAGACTCGAGGGGTGATCCAACCACGGCCCGGGAAGCGGTCAGAAAACTGGCCAACGAGTATCACGTTATCGGCATCGTAGGTCCCCTTGGAAGCGCGGCAGCCCTTGAGGCGGCCGGAGAGGCACAACAACTGGGCGTTCCCATCATAACCCTCACCCAGAGACAAGGCATTACCGAGACAGGAGAATATGTCTTTCGAGACTTCCTTACCGGCGATACGCAGGTCCGCACACTCGTCTCCTATTCCATCCAGAACCTCGGCGTAAAGAATTTTGCCATTCTGCACCCCGGCGACCACTACGGAACGGAAATGATGCACCTTTTTTGGGATGAGGTGATCCGGCAGGGCGGGCAGGTCCGGGGGGTAGAGACATACGCCTCCGATCAGACTGACTTCGGCAAAGAGATCAAGTCGCTGACCGGACTGAATGCCCCCGAGGAGGGGCAGGGATCAGAGGAAGACCCAAAGCCGGTCGTGGATTTCGACGCGCTCTTTATCCCCGATTCCTATTCCGTTGTCAGCATGATAGCCCCGCAGTTGGCGTTCTATGACGTCATCGGCGTGCAGCTGTTGGGAACCAATATCTGGAATTCTCCGGAACTTCTCAAGAAGGACAGCGAATACTTCGAAGGTGCGGTCTTTACCGATTGCTTCTTCCTGAACAGCACCCGCGCAGAGGTCAGGGCCTTTATCGACCGTTTCTACGTCGCATGGGGGAGAGAACCGGGAAACGTCGAGGCGCTTGCGTATGACGCAACAAACATACTGGTGAGACTGATAGCGGGAGGCGGGATGGAGATCAGGGATGATTTGAGAGACGGTATCTCCCTGATCGAGGACTATCCGGGCATAACGGGGGCGACCTCGTTTTCTAAGGGACGAGACGCCCAGAAATCTCTCCACATACTCATGGTGATTGACAGCGAAATTGTTCAGGTACAGTAGTAAGTTAGAAATTATTGCTCTTCTCCAATTTAGTTAGAGAAGAGGGTCCAATCCCGGGTTGTCTTTCTTCCCTTCACTCGACTCCTTGAACCCTTGATTCCTTGAACTCTTGTGGTAGCTACAACTCATCGGGAGATGATCCGAATTTATCCCGTCGGGGTTAGGTTGGTTCCGCGCCCGTCGGAATGAGGCACATGAAACGGAATATCCCTTCGCCCCTGTTTGTCAGGCAGTGCTCTTCACCGGGGGGAATGAAGACCGTATCCCCCTTTTTAACCGGGGTTTCAACCCCTTCGCTGTTTCTGGCTACGGCCTCCCCCTTCAGGACGAAGATCTCGTGCTCCCATGGATGCTCGTGCAGGGGGCTGGACATGTCCGGGTCCAGGTCAAAGACTCTCATGATAAAATTGGGAGCGCCTTCCTTCTCGCCTATGACAACCCTTTTTTTGACGCCTTTCATTATTTCAACCGCTTCCACGTCTTCATAATGACGAATAATCACTGCCTGTCTCCTCTTTTCTCCGGGAAGCGCCCGGTCTCAACAGTCCGTCTATGCCACAGAGACCGATCTGGTATCGGCCTTGCGCCTGGAGGGATTTATTTTGGATTTCAGCGCCGATTTGATGATGCCGACAATCTGTTCCGTTCCCAGAAATCCGGTGCTTATAACAAGATCGTAATGGGAGGGATCTTCTATATCCACCTTGAAATTTTTCTTCACCGAATCCCTGCGCTCGGCGTCTTTCAGGATAATCATCTGCTTTGCCTCCTGCTCGCTGGCACTGGTCTCCTTCATTATATCCCGCACCCTCAGCTCAATGGGTGCAATAAACCGCACCCTCAGTGTTTCCTCGGGGGGAAGAATCAGGTTGGCCCCCCTCCCGATAATGAGGGCACCCCCCTGCTCTCCTATGGCAACAACTACCTTTGTCAGGTGCCGCACATACTGATCGGCCCGGAGAAAACGCGTCGTCTTGAGATACAATATCCAGTTATCCAGGGTGCTGCGCGTCTTTTCATCCAGATACGAAACAACCTTATCGCTCATCCTGACGCTCTTTGCCACCTCGTGTATGATCTTGCCGTCGATAACATCAAGATTTAGTTCCTGTGAAATTCGCTGAACCAGCTCATTGCCGATGCTTCCCGTTTCCCGCGAGATGGTGACGACAGGGGGGGGGGCTTCTTCTTTGCTTTTTCTTCTCTCTTTCGAGACTTCCCACTTCTTCACCTGTTCTTCGATAAGGCGGTCAAGTTCCGGACCCATGGCTTCCCTCCTCGGTGATTAAATGTAACCTTGAAAAAAAAACCTCATGATATCATAGTTGGTTGAATATATTACACTGCCAGGGAGCTGTCAATCCTTTTTCAATTTTTTGAAGCTGCGCCACAGGGCAAGCAGACGCACGGCAACCATCGCCAGCACCAGGCGTGGAATCCACAGCCAGAAGAGGCTTATACCGAAGGGAAGGAAAAGGGCGGGGTCTTCAATCATGGCATGGTTGATCCCGATGGAGAGGTGGAGGCTCTCCAACTCTTCGTCCGTGAGATCGCCCTTCCCCGCCTCCTCGACGATAACCGCTCCGCCATAGGCAAGACCGAAGAGGGCGGCGGCAATCCAGAGGATGGCGACCCTCTGACTCAGCCCCATAACCCTCAGAGCGGGGGAGAGAAACCGAACGACATGATCTATCAATCCGAACGCCTTGAGCAGCTCCAGGACCGTCAGGACACACAGTATGATGAACAATATCTTGACGGCCAGCCCCCCCATCACCTGCCCCCACTGCATGACCATCTCCCCAAATGCCCGGCTTGAGTGAAGGGCGACCGCCGCAGGACCAGTGGTGCCTGGTCCCGTCGTATCTACAAAGGGAGCGATGATAAGGACGGCAATAACGGCAATAGTGACACGAAAGAGTGTGGCCTTGAGGGTCCCCATACCCGACTTTCCCTGAACGATCCCCTCCTGGATCAGGTTGTGGGCTATAAGGAGAAAGACGGCTATCAGGGTCATCTCTCCAACATTGAGGGGAAGGACCGCCATGGCGGCAATCCCGCCATATATGCCGGTCAGCGCCCCTATCAGCAGAGGGAGAGCGGCAATGTCCGGCAGGCTCAGGAATCCCATGACCGGCCGGACCACAAAGTCGACCCGCTCCATCCACCCGCTCCACGCGAGAAGCGCGGTCAGGAAGGAGATGGGGACGATGATCTTCATCATCCAGACAAAGCCCCGCCATCCCTTGCCGACTCCCACGATAAGGGCTCGCTTGAGCGTTTCGCCGTGTGCCTGATCGTTCATGAGGGGAACCCTTCCGAAAGCAAGCAGATTGATATGGGGAGGATACTCAATCGAAGATGATGGTTTTTGAACCATATACCAGTATCCGGTGTTCAAGGTGGAGTCTGACCGCCTTCGAAAGGACAGTCCTCTCCAGGTCTTTCCCCTTGAGCTTCATGGTGTCCACAGAATCCTTATGCGAGATCTGTATGACATCCTGCGCGATGATAGGCCCCTCATCCAGCTTCTCCGTGACATAATGACTGGTGGCACCGACAATCTTCACCCCCCTGTCGTACGCCTGCTGGTAGGGCCTCCCCCCCGCGAAGGCGGGAAGAAAGGAGTGGTGTATGTTGATAATCCTCCCGGGATACCGGTTGACAATGTCATCGCTCAGTATCTGCATGTAGCGAGCCAGGACGATCAGGTCGACCCCCTCCTCCTCCAGTTCGGCGATTTCCTTTTTCTCCTGTTCTCTCCTGTTTTTCGGTGTGATCGGATAGTGCCGGTAGGGAAGACCGAAGAGGTTGGCCAGCGGCTCCATATCGGGGTGATTGCTGATGACCAGTGGTATCTGTGCCCTGAATTCCCCCATCCGGTGTCTCAGGATAAGATCGTGAAAACAGTAGACATGCCGGGAGACAAAGATTGCCACCTTCGGCACATAATCGGAAAAGTGTATCGTCCATTTTATTCCGAATCTCTTCACGAGGGGGGACATCGCGTCCTCCAGGTCGTCCCGGGTAATGGCAAACCCCTCCATCTCCCACTCCACCCGCATGAACAGCATGTTTTCGGGCTGGATTGAATACTGGTCCGCGTCCAGTATGTTGCCGTTATGCTCAGCGATAAAACCGGATATCGCAGCCACAATCCCCTTCTGATCGGGGCAGGACAACAGCAGTATGGCCGTTGTATTCTTCATCGGGTACAATCCTTTCCTGAAACATTTTGTCCATATATGAAATTGGGCCTCCAAGTCAAGAAACACAAGTCAAGAAAGGTTTGCCAAAAGCGGGTGGTGTGGTATAACGTCCCACAATTGACTGCCCCTATGGCATATGAACGGTAGAGACGGATGAATCTGGTGGAAGAAACAACCCTGCCCAACGGCCTGGTTATGCAGGTATGGGACAGGTCGCGCACCATCGCCGCCGACACGACGAAGGTTGAACTGCGCATAACGATACCGGTTACAGTCACGAAAGAACCATTTGGCGATCCCGAACAGTTTCAGCGGGTCGTCGAGGTCTTCGGTTCGGAGATAGTGTATGAACGCACAAAAGAGAGGGCCTTCGTCAGCACACCCGCCAGAGGAAAGGTCTTTGATGAACTGTTGGAGGATTTCAGGAGAGACTCACTCCCCTACCTGTCGAGGATCGATTTTCCTGCACGGTTCGCCCTGTCGAAGCTTCGCGATATACTCCAGCATCCCTATAAGTATCGCGACATACCGCATAAGAGAGATTCCTGAAAACAAAAAAATGACGGAGAGATGGCATGAAAAGAAAGGTTTCTGTAATAGGAGCCGGGTTTGTGGGCACGATGACCGCCCAGAGGATCGTTGAGAAGGATCTGGCTGATGTCGCCCTGCTCGATATCGTCGAGGAACTCCCACAGGGAAAGGCCCTCGATATCATGCAATCGGCGCCGATTGAGGGGTTCACCGGCGGCATAACCGGGTCGAACGACTTTGCCGATACCGCGCATTCGGATATCGTGGTCTTTACCGCCGGCTTCCCCCGAACCCCTGGGATAAGTCGGGACGAACTGGCCCTGAAGAATGGGGGCATTGTACGGTCCGTAGTGAAAGAGATCGCCAAGCACGCCCCCGACTCCATCATCATCATGGTGACCAATCCCCTCGATGTAATGACACACCTTGCCTGGAGGACATCGGGATTCCCCGCCCAGCGGGTCATGGGGATGGGGGGCATACTTGATACCGCTCGGTACAGGCTCTTTCTGGCCGAAGAACTCCGTGTCCCTCCGGGCGACATAGAGGCCACCGTCCTGGGAAGCCATGGAGACACAATGGTGCCGGTGGACAGCCATACCACCCTGAAGGACGTTCCCGTCAGCCAGCTTATAGAGAGGGAACGACTCAACGCCATTATCGAGCGGGCAAAGCAGGGTGGGGCCGAGATCGTGGGTCTCCTCAAATCCGGCAGTGCCTGGCATGCCCCTTCATCCTCCGTGGTCGCCATGGTGGAGGCGATCCTCACTGACAGCAAGAGACTCCTGCCCGTTTCGGCATACCTGACGGGTCAGTACGGCATTGAGGATATCTACATCGGCGTTCCGGTCAAGCTGGGTGCTGCCGGCATCGAAGAGATATGCGAGATAGCCCTTTCTGATGAGGAACGGGAAGGCCTGCGGCGATCGGCGGAAGCGATCCGGGAAACACTTAAAAAGCTTGAGGTCTAATGCATTATTCACGCATTGAAGAAATCCTTCCCCTTGTCCAGAAGCCGGGCAGATATATCGGGGGGGAGATCAATTCCATACGGAAGGATCGGGCTGCCTGCCGACTGACCTTTGCCCTTGCCTTTCCCGACACCTATGAAATAGGCATGTCGCATCTTGGCCTGCAGATCCTCTATTCCATCCTGAATGATGACCCACAGATAGCGGCCGAGAGGGTTTTCGCCCCCTGGCCGGATATGGAGACCCTGATGAGGGACAGCGGCATCCCCCTCGCCTCTCTCGAATCGGACACCCCCCTTTCCGAATTCGATATCGTGGGGTTTTCGCTGCAGTATGAGCTGTCCTATACGAACGTCCTGAACATGCTGGACCTGGGAGGTGTGCCAATATACGCCGCAGATCGAGGGGAAGATGCACCCATCATCATCGCGGGTGGCCCCTGTGTCTTCAACCCCAAACCAATGGCGGTATTCTTCGACGCGTTTGCCATAGGAGAGGGGGAAGAGGTGATCGGAGAGATCTCCCGTGCGGTCATCGGCGGAAAGGAACGGGGCTGTAAACGCTCCGAACTGCTGGGTCTCCTGGCGGAGATTGACGGGGTCTGGGTCCCCTCCCTGCACGGCGGGGAAAAGAAGATACGGAAACGGGCGGTAGCCGACCTGGATGACTGGCGCGGCCCGTCGAAACCGATCGTGCCCATCATCGGGACCGTCCATGACCGGATAACCCTGGAGGTGGCCCGGGGCTGCACGAGGGGGTGCCGCTTCTGTCAGGCAGGAATGGTCTGGAGACCTGTCAGAGAGCGGTCGCCCGGCATCCTGGAAGCGATGGCGCGGGAGATGCTCTCTTCAACGGGACATGACGAGATATCCCTCCTTTCTCTCAGCTCCGGTGATTATTCCTGTATCGAATACCTCCTGACATCGCTCATGAATCAGTATTACGACAAACGGATTGCCCTCGCCCTCCCCTCTCTGAGGGTAGAGACCCTGACCGATGCACTGATCAATCAGATAAAGAGGGTCCGCAAGACAAGCTTCACGCTCGCGCCGGAGGCGGGGACACAACGGCTTCGGGACGTTATCAACAAGGGAAACACCGAGGAGGAACTCCTGGCCACAGCGCGAAAGGTCTTTGACGCGGGATGGAAATCGATCAAGCTCTACTTCATGATCGGGTTGCCCTCTGAAACACAGGAAGACCTCGAAGGAATCGTCGATCTCGCCTATAAGGTGCTCAAAGAGGGGCACAACCGTCAGCAGGTTACCGTCAGCATCTCCACCTTTGTTCCGAAACCCTTCACGCCCTTCCAGTGGCACCGGCAGATAACGATCGACGAAACACGGGGAAAACAGGATTTCTTCAAGAGGCATATCCGGCACAAGAACCTGAAGCTCAAGTGGCACGACCCTGAGATGAGTTTCCTCGAAGGCGTTCTGGCGCGGGGAGATAAAGAGATGGGCGACCTCGTGGCCCGGGTCTTCCATGCGGGATGCCGCTTCGACGGCTGGAGTGACCGGTTTCGGTTCGATGCCTGGCAGCAGGCCATAGAGGAGTTGGAGATAGATGCGGCCGGGTATCTCACGCAGAGGAATACGGATGATCCCCTTCCCTGGGATATGATCGACTGCGGTGTGGAGAAAGCCTTTCTCGCAGAAGAATATGAAAAATCCCCGGGCGCGCAGCTGACCGCGGACTGCCGGTCAGCGGGGTGTTATATGTGCGGGGTCTGCTCGGAAGATCTTGAAATGATTACAGTCGAAGAACCTCGTGCCATCGCATCCCCCGAAAAACGGAAGACCTCTTTTCAGGACGGGGTGGTCACCCGACTCAGGATACAATTTGCCAAGCGGGGAAAGGCCGGTCTGCTGTCGCACCTGGAGCTGTCTTCCGCTATCGTTCGCGCGATAAACATAAGCGGGTTTTTATTCGCCTTTTCAGAGGGATTCCATCCCCACCCCAAGATATCCTTCCCCTACGCCCTCCCGGTCGGGATAGAAAGCCTCTGTGAATATGTGGACATCCAGCTTCGCGGATACCGGGGCGCCCCGGAGGAGTTTGTCCTCAGAGTGAACCGCTGCCTCCCTGCGGGGCTGGAAATCACCAACGCCGGGATGATCACCCCCCACGGCGAATCGCTGTCCACTCTCATTGAGGGATTTGACTATCAGCTCTATCTACCGTCCGGAGCCGCTCCAACCAAGAAAATACAGGAGTTTCTTAAGGCGGACACCTTTTTTGTAACAAGGAACAGGAAGGGGACCGTCGCTCAAAAAGACATACGCCCGCTGGTAACATCCCTTGCCTTCGATCCACAAGAGGCCGTCCTTTCGGTATCGACACGGTTCGATCCGTTGGGCGGGGTTAAACCCCTGGAGGTACTGACACAGGTCGTCGGCTACGACGATGAATCCGCGAGGGGAATTCGAATCATAAAGACCGGAGTGCGCTGCAAAAGGGAACCTTTGGGAAACTGAAACCCTTGCCTTGTAAGGCACTGAGATTGTATAGATGGACAAGGAAAGAGAACCGGATGTCAAAGGAAATCATATGTAACTGCACCGGGTACGAGACACGGATCGCCATACTGGAAGATCGGAAACTGGCGAACCTGTATGTGGAAAGGATCGACGGACGGTCTATAGCCGGAAACATATATAAGGGGAAGGTGGTTCGCATCGTTCCGGGCATCCAGGCCGCCTTTGTGGACATAGGCCTTGAACGCACCGCGTTTCTGTACGTCGCGGATACCGACCGTGAAATATCCCCAGGGATGGACCTCTTCATCAACGGAGACAACAACCCCATAGAATACCCTGGGACCTTTACCCGGCTCATGGAGGAAAGCTTGAAGGAAGGACAGGAGATCCTCGTTCAGGTATCAAAGGAACCGCTGGGAACCAAGGGCGCGCGCGTCACTACACAGATATCGCTGCCGGGGAGGAACCTCGTATTGATGCCGACATCAGACCATACCGGCGTGTCGAAAAGGATCATCGACGAGCAGGAGCGGGAACGGCTGAGGGAAATCATAGAGAGGTTGCGTCCCGAGGAGTACGGCTTTATAGCGCGAACCGCAGGTGAAGGAAAACCGGAGGCCGAGCTGAAGGGCGATTTCGATTATCTCTGCAAGCTGTGGAGCACCATCAGAGAAAAGGCAGGGCGCACCAGCGCGCCGGGGCTTGTGCACAGAGAACTGGGCATGACACTCCGCGCGATCCGCAATCTCTACACGGAGGACGTGGAAAGGATCGTTATTGATTCAGAGGAAGAGTACAAAAAAACAATCGATTTCATAGACACCTTCATGCCAAGCATGGAGTACTCGGTCGACCTTTACCGGGACACGGTGCCCATCTTCGACCATTTCGGCATCGAACTGGACATACGCAAAATGCTCCACAAGAAGGTATGGCTTAAGTCCGGGGGATACATCGTTATAGAAGAGACGGAGGCCCTGTGCGCGATAGATGTAAACACCGGGAAATACATCGGCAAAAAAAACATGGAGGACACCATCTTCAAGACAAATATGGAGGCAGTAAAGGAGATTGCCTACCAGCTCCCCGTACGAAACATAGGGGGGATCATCATCATCGATTTCATCGATATGGAGACGGAGACAAACCGCGAAAAGGTATTTGACGCCCTCACGGCGGAGATGGAAAAGGACCGGAGCAAGACCAACATACAGAAGATATCGGAGCTCGGCCTCATCGAAATGACCCGCCAGAGGAGAAGAAAGAGCCTGAGCGACACCATGTGCGAGACATGTCCGTACTGCTCAGGCAGGGGAAAGGTTAAATCCAAGGCAAGCGTCTGTTATGAGATATTCAGGGAGGTGGAGAGGGGGGCAGCGTACGGCAGTGCGGAAACCTTCCGCGTTCTTGTCCATCCGGAGGTAGCACGGCTCCTCCTGGAAGACGAAAACGATGCCCTGAAAGAACTGGGAAAGAAACTGGGCCGAAAGATCCTGGTAGAGATAGAAGACGGCTTTCACCAGGAGAATTTCGAGATAATCCCGATGCAGTAGAATCCTGGACCCTCTACCTCACTCACGGTTTTTCAGAGGGCTCACCCCCATTGGATTTCACTTACCGAAGGGATTTTTGAGCCCTTTCAGCTTGTCACTCAGGCCCTTCGGCAAGGCAAATCCCCCACCGCCTTCTTCCTTATCTCCTCTATCCGAACCGGCGAATAGTGCCATCATGTTTTCAACCTTCTGGTATCCATCGGGAACCTTGAAGAGTTTCTTGGGCTGCCTCCCCTTTTTGATATTTCTTAGCTCGGTGACATGCCCGTCCTCTGTCCTCGTGCGAATTGGTATATCCAGCTTTTTGGAAATCCAGACAGTGGAGCGGTTTTTTCTCTTAAAACCCAAGATCTCAACAACCATTTCAACCTCTTTTTTCCGACACTTGAACCCGTTGACCGTTTCGGTCCCCAGATCTTTTTCAGTCTTTGACTTGATCGCTCCCTTGGCCATTGTTTCCCATTCTTTCTCATTTAAGGGCCGTTCAAAATATTTCTTTTCGCCTGGATTCAGCATCCAATAAAGATTGTTGTCCCTGTGCATAATCATTATCATATTGCCTTCGCCCCGCGGAGAGCGCATCTCCATGCGAATCTTATCCGGAGTCACATATATCTTTCCACTGCCCGCAATCTTACCATCGGGGGCAAGACTCACCTGATCTGCGGAGAACTTCTTTATCTTAGCGGCGTAGACAGAGCCTGCCGACATGAACATTACGGCCACGACAACAAAGCATACAAACCACCACCCCTTTTTCAGATACCCATCTCTGTACATAATCCTCCTCCATTTCTGTATACGGTACAATCCTCTCGCCCGACGCAGGATTCTTCCCCCGTGGGGATCTTGATACGGGCCCCTTGCTGGCTGTAATATTATTTCTCACCATAGCATAAAAAAAGGATGAGGTGGTGCTCATTTTTTTGCGATGTTGTACAGCTTGTGATTTCGTAATTGATTGTATCGGTTTTTCCTCTCCCGAGGCGCTTACTTCCGCATAAAAGGGCGATTGCCGAGAA
>CAYXUH010000006.1:26756-31255 GCA_964468685.1 uncultured Syntrophaceae bacterium
ATGGGGCATTTATATATGGGGCATTTATATATTGACAAACGGGGCAAGATTCCTATAGTAAGCGTTTACAATTTAACTTGATAAGGAATGAAATCATGTATGCAGTCATAAAAACCGGAGGGAAACAGTACAAGGTATCAGAGGGAGACGTTCTGAACTTTGAAAAAATTGAGGGCGACAAGGGCGACACCGTTTCTTTCGACGAGGTACTCCTGATCTCCGGGAATGAAGAAGTCCGGGTCGGCACGCCGTTTGTTGAAGGGGCAAAGGTCGTCGGCGAAATTGTCTCGCAGGGCAGGGGTCCCAAGATCATCGTATTCAAGATGAAGAGAAGGAAGGGATACAGCAAAAAAACGGGACACCGGCAGGATCTGACAAGCCTCAAGATCAAAGAAATTGTTGTGTAACGGAGGATAAGATAAATGGCTCACAAAAAAGGCCAGGGAAGTTCACGTAACGGAAGAGACAGCCAGTCACAGAGACGCGGAGTAAAGGCATATGGCGGAGAGAACGTGTCTGCCGGTTCCATCATCATTCGCCAGCTGGGAACAAGGATACACCCGGGGGAAAATGTCGGGATGGGCAAGGACTACACCCTCTTTGCCAAGATCGATGGGGTCGTGAAGTTCGAGAGGAAAGACAGGGACAGAAAAAAGGTAAGTGTGTACGCCTCTTAGCGATCCCCCTTATTCTAATATAATTATTTGAAAGAAGGTGTTAGTATCGAGAGACTAACACCTTTTTTAGTTTCCTTTTCCGAATGGATATATTTCATGAGATTCGTCGACGAAGCAAAGATATATATAAAGTCCGGTGACGGCGGACAGGGATGCGTCAGCTTCCGAAGGGAAAAGTTTGTCCCCCGCGGCGGCCCCGATGGGGGAGACGGCGGTAAGGGGGGAGATGTCGTCGCCGTTGCATCCCGCAGTCACAGAACCCTGCTGGACATGAAATTTAACCAGCATCACGTGGCCAAGCGAGGCGGCCAGGGGGGGGGGAACAACCGAACAGGTAAAAGCAGCAGCGACGTGGAGATTGTTGTTCCCGTGGGCACCGTCATAAAGGACATGGAGACAGATCAGCTCCTGGCGGACATGACCGAGGACAGCCAGAGGGCCATACTGGCCCTGGGTGGAAGGGGGGGGAGGGGAAACACCCGGTTCAAGACCTCTACAAACCAGGCACCCCGCTACGCCCAGGAGGGCCTTCCGGGAGAGGAGAAGACGGTCAGTCTGGAACTCAAGCTGATCGCCGACGTGGGAACCGTCGGATTTCCAAACGTCGGCAAGTCAACCCTGATAGCGAGCGTGTCGGCGGCACGGCCCAAGATAGCGGACTACCCATTCACCACACTGAAACCCAACCTGGGGGTGGTGCGTATCGGGGACTACAAGACCTTTGTCATTGCGGACATACCGGGGCTTATAGAGGGCGCTCATCTGGGCGCGGGACTGGGCATGAAATTCTTGCGTCACATAGAAAGAACCTCTATACTTCTTCATATCATAGACATATCAAGGGATCCCTTCACCGGCGCGCTGGATGATTTTGAAACGATAAACAACGAACTTGAGTCCTTCAGCCCCGCCGTGCGGGCGAAGCCCCAGATCGTGGCCATCAACAAGGTCGATCTCACGATCACACGGGAGAGGCTGCAAGAGCAGGTGGATATCTTCGAGAAAAAAGGCCTTCGCGTCTTTCCCATCTCGGCCGCCACGGGGGAAGGGATCGCGGAACTGATGCAGGAGATCGGGAAAGAGCTCGATGACTATTCCAATCCACAGGATGAAGACTGAACACAAGAGAGGGGTTATACAGGCGCAATGTCGGAAGAGAGGAGCAGGATACTCAAGGGTGCGAAGCGGATACTCGTCAAGATAGGGAGCGGCGTTCTGACGGGAACCGACGGCCTCGACCTCGAGATAATCGAACAGCTGGTTGATGAGATCTCCGCCTATTCCAAGAGGGGCTTTCACTTCGTCATCGTTTCTTCGGGGGCCATCGCATCCGGAACCAACCGGATGGGGTTTAAGGAAAAACTCAAAAGCCTTCCCCAGAAGCAGGCGGCCGCGGCTGTGGGACAGGGCAGATTGATGCGGGTCTATTCGCAGGCCTTCGGCAGGCACAATCTGATCACCGCCCAGATACTGCTGACCATGAGCGACCTGACCGACAGGCAGCGTTTTCTCAATGTCCGCAACACCCTTTCTACTCTCATGGAATGGGGGGTTATCCCTATCATAAACGAGAATGATACGGTCTCAGTGGATGAGATAAAATTCGGGGACAATGACAACCTCGCCGCGATGATGGCGAACATCACGGATGCCAGTCTGCTGGTCAATCTGACCAACACGGAAGGGCTGTACGACCACGATCCACGCGGATCGCAGGCATCCAGGCTGATCCCCCTGGTCAGGGAGATAACCGCGCAGATTGAGGAGGCCGCCTCATCCGAGGCCGATACCGTGGGCATGGGCGGCATGAGGAGCAAGGTAATCGCCGCCAAGAAGGTGACGGCGTTCGGAATCCCTTACATCATCGCCCACGGCAAGAAGGCCGGTATCGTGGGAGAGATCCTCTCCGGACAGGAGACAGGGACACTCTTCCTCCCCGGGGCGCAGCACCTGAAAAGCAAAAAACACTGGATAGCCTTTACCCTGAGGGCCAGGGGAAAGATATATATAGACGAGGGGGCACAGGACGCCATCACGAATCAGGGCAAGAGTCTTCTCCCCTCAGGGATTGTCAGGGTGGAGGGGGATTTCGGCGTGGGCGATCCCGTGACATGTGTCGACGCGAACGGCGCTTCGATTGCCAAGGGTCTTGTCAATTACTCCTCTTCCGACATAGACAAGATACGGGGTCTCAAGACATCCCGGATTGAGCAGATCCTGGGGGGAAAACCCTACGACGAGATCATCCACCGCGATAATATGGCGGTATCACGGTAGGCGAAACCTCTACCGAAAAAAGGCGGGGGCAATCCTCCCCCTGTCATCTATCTCAACACCTTCAAGGGCCAGAAGCGCCTTTTTCATATCGCTTCCGCCCCCGAACCGTCCTGAGCGTCCATCCGACTTCACCACCCGGTGACAGGGGATGATCAGGGGGAAGGGGTTGGTGGCAAGCGCCGAACCGACCGCCCGCGCGGCGCCCGGCGCGTGAATCGCCTCCGCCAGGGCTCCATACGAGGTTACCCTGCCACGGGGTATGCGCATGCTTTCATAAAGCACCCTTCCCTGAAACCCTCGGCACTGCTCCATCTCCACACGTCTCAGGGGAAACTCGACCCGAGCTCCATCGAGAAAGGCTGTTATAGATTCGCAGGTTTTCTTCAGGTTTGCATGTAATTGCGGGGCGGCGCCGGGGTAATCCGCCCTGATCCTTTCGGCTGTGGGAATGTCCGCGCGCGGCAACACCACGCGAACAATCGAAGGGTTGTCCCCCTCTCCCTGCCACACGACACCGACATCACCCAGGAACGATGCCACCAGATGATACCAAAAGGTCCCTGTGTCTGGCAAAGCCTGACCTCCTCCGGGGGTTACTCCGCGACGAACCTGTCCCCTGTTCTGATCATAATTTTCTCTGGATAACATAATCCGCGATGGTGAGAAGGGCCTTCCTGGGTATCGAATCCTCAAAGATATCAAGGAATGTCTGTCCCTCTTCGATAAGCCTGCCAGCCTTTTCAAGGGAATATTCTATGCCTCCGTACGCATTGATGAGGGAGGTGATTTCCTGAACGGAATCCTCTCCGCCGTCCTGCACGGCTTTTTCAATACGGGTCCTCTCGTCCGGCGTACACTTCTTAAAGGTCCTGATAAGGGGGAGGGTTATCTTTCCCTCCTTGAGATCCATCCCGATGGTTTTGCCGAAGTCATCCTCCCTGGCAACGTAATCGAGGGTATCGTCGGTCAGCTGAAAGGCCGTCCCCAATCTCATGCCGAACTTGGTCAGCGCCTCGACCTCCACCGCCGGCGCCTTTGCCAGGATCGCGCCTATGGCGCATGCCGCGGAGATCAGAATAGCCGTCTTTTTTTCAATAATGGAGAAATATTCCCGTTCGCTGGTGTTGATATCACCGCACCGTGCCAGTTGGATGATCTCTCCCTCGGCCATGGCCGAGGTGGTAATCGAGAGAAGCTTCTGGATCGATTGATCCCCGTCTTCGGCAAGAACATTGAAAGAACTCGCGTACAGGTAGTCTCCCACAAGGACACTCGCGGAATTTCCCCAGATACTGTTCGCGGAGGGCTTCCCCCTCCTGATAACGGCATGATCGATCACATCATCGTGGAGGAGAGACGCCGTATGGATAAATTCCATGACCGAGGCCAGGGGAAACCGCCTGTCCCCTCCATAACCGCACAGATCTGACGATATCACCAGCAGAAGGGGCCTGAGCCTCTTTCCGCCGCCCTTGATGATATGATCCGAGATCTCGGGGATAAGCTGCACATAGGAACGCATGCGGTCCCCAATGAGGGTTTCAA
>CAYXUH010000007.1:0-20643 GCA_964468685.1 uncultured Syntrophaceae bacterium
TCAAAGAACCAAATGACCAAAACTTATATGCAAAAACTTAACCGGAAATTACTGATAGAATCTACGTTATCCCTTGCCCTGTAAAGAAATACTGCTAAGTTTAAAAACCCGAATTGGATTATTATGGATTGGAAATGATCAAAAACCTATATAAAAAAGTCTTTTCTTTGTTACATGACAGGCCTCTGCAAAAGGCAACAAATAAAGACCGGGAGCTTATAGAAAATTTATTGAGTTCCGTTGAGCGATTGCCAGATGGAGACACATCTCATTGCCTGCCTTCGGAGAAGCAGTGGAAGGAGAATGTAAACCGCCTTAAACAACTGATACTTTCGGATGATCCGAGAGAATTCTTGAGGTGGGATGTTCTCACAGAGACAATGGTCGTGGGCAATGATGATTTCGTATTGACCGAATTGAATCACTTAAAGCAAGATCCCGAATGGAATGAACGCTGGAGTAAAACCATTAAGGAAGTAACAACCGGCCACCCAAAACCTTTTTATAAACACCCTCCCTCAAGTGCAAATTTAATACATCATGCCCACCATCTCTCTCAATTCGAAAAAAGGACCGGGACACGAATAGAAGAAATAGATTTTGTGGTCGAGTTTGGGGCAGGGTACGGCAGTATGTGCCGTCTTTTTTATAATCTCGGGTATACTGGCACCTATGTCATGTATGACCTGCCGATCTTCAATGAATTACAAAAATATTTTCTTAAATGCATAGACATACCTGTATATACAGACGACTCTACCCATTCAGAAAAAAATGTTGTTTGCATCTCCAACTTTGATACATTAAAAGAAATCCTTTCAAGTAGGTCCTACGCACACAACGCATTATTTATCGCTATGTGGTCTATAAGCGAAGTCCCGCTAGAGCTAAGGGAGAAAATATTTTCATTAGTCTCCGATTTCTCGTTTTTTTTGATAGGATATCAAAATCAATTTGGCGAGGTTGATAATATCAGATATTTTGATGGTATTACCAAGCGATTAAACAAAAGTATTAACTGGAACAATTTCCCATTAGAACATCAGACTGGCAACAATTTTCTTATTGGTAGACGCCGATAATTTTACAATACAAGGAATGCCTTCATCGATCACTGATGCCAGATGTGACCGCATCTCTCATGTTGTCATTCATCCTCCACAAGATAGACCCCATCGCTAAGATTGTATAAAAAATTAACTCAGTAACATGATGGAACATCTGCTCAAACATCCCAATAACGAAAAATGAAAGGAAGGCTGAGAATATACAGAATCCCCATTTTTTAACGAAATCGTCTTCCCCACCTCGCGCACATCTCCAACACATCCGGACAAAGACAAAGAGAATAGACAAGAAGAGCGCCAAACCCACAAACCCAGTTCTTACCAGAATGTTAAGCAAAATGTTATGAGGAGCAGCGACAATCAGATTATCCCTCAGTCGGTATTTTTCGGGCACCCGGTTGTTGTATATCTTCAAGTCAACCTTTTTGCCGTATGTTTCATTTCCAAATCCTATGCCCATTATCGGAAAATCTTTCACAACTTCAAGGATTGTAAACATCGTTCCTGTGCGGCGGTAATCGCTCACAAATGTATCCATCGCTATTCTGGTCTTTATCGGTGACATAGTGGTGATAACAACTAATAATATTAGCACTGCCAATAATATTTTTTTGCTTTTCCATAAAAAAACAATCAATGAAAGGAATAAAGCGATATACGCCCCCCGGGACTGGACTAAAAAGACGAATACAATTTGCGGGATAAGACATAAAGCAAGAAGCACATCGTGGCGGAAAGTCCCCTTTTTAAAAAGACTCAGTGTCAGCAATATTGAAAAGATCACCAACGCGCAGAGGCTGTTCCCAGACACCTCGTAACCGAGAAGTCCCTTTGCTGCCCCATAACTGAATCGCGTGGCCCAGCTATTTCCCAAGACAAAGTAGAAATAGGATATCCCCAAAATACAGTAACTTATTGAAGAGACTATAATTATTCGGGACAGAGCCATGAAGCGTTTTCTCGAACTGAAAACATTGATCAATATGAAATAGACCATTATATATCTCAGGAGGTGCGCATTAAAATCGTGTATGCTGTTCCCCTTATCAAGCGCAAAAAAAAGACCTACAAAGACCCAACAAACAAATAAACAAAAAGGAATGAAAAGGGGTATTTGAAAAGAAAATTTGATCTTTTTAAAGAGAATCAATGCCCCCACAAGAAAGAAAGCGAGGTAAAAACATATTTCCTTTATTGCGGTCATATGAGGAAAAGGATTTATAAAAATATATAATCCCATCAGGACAGGAACAACATTATTCAGAAAACCAAAAGAGGTAATATTCTCTCTTGAGTCTATAAATCTCTCTTTCCCGAAATTATAAATCGATTGAAGCATAAATCCCTCTTCTTGCCTGTTTCATGTAGCTGTTCCTGTTTTCATTCGCTGATAGTCGCTTGAATCTTGGCTGACCGAAAGATATCGTGCCCTCGCATTCATTTGCCTATTCCCCGTTTTTCCCGTCTCTCTACCTCTTCATCAACTGCGATATCTCATGAGCAATCGCGGCATGTCTCGCCCTATAAAGATCGGCCATCCAGAACAAAAAAATGATTTTGTTTCATAATAGTCGATGTGTCCAGTACTATCATGTTCTTGGTAAAAGGAGTCAAACCTTTATTTAATATGCGCTCCTCCAACTTTACCGTAAAATCGATATTATCGGCCGGGTTTCTTCCGTTTACCACAAAGGCGACAACGCTCCGGTCGCTCCCATGCAGGCGCCCTTTTCTCGGACAGTGCGATGTTGCTTTTTGCGGAAAAAAATCAGGCTTCCTGCGCGTAAAACGTTCTTCCTGGACCGCTGCCACAATCTCACCGTCTCGTCCGAGGCACGCGGCACTGTCATGATAAAATTCTGAGATTCCTAATATGTTCATTACCGTTTCCAGTTCCGTTCAATCGGGGGGGTGGAGGCTGCAATATCATCAAATATTTTGATCATCTCCTGATGATTCTTTTGTGAAGAATAATGGTGGCCCACACGCGACGCCTCATGGGACATCTGCCGGCACTTCTCTCTATCAAAAAACAGGCTCATCTTGTCGGCCAGCTCGGATGATGCGGGTGGATGATCGATCACGAACCCATCCTGCCCATCGGTGATAATCCCGGCGGCGCCATTGGCCCTTGTTGTAATCGGAGGAAGACCGCATGCCATCGCCTCTATTACAACAAGGGAACACGCATCGGAATAGGTGGGGAGTACAAAGACATCACTGTTCGCGTAATACTCCTCCGTGGAGCGGACCCGCCCCGTAAAAAGTACCGTATCTTCAAGGTGGAGCTGTTTGATCCATCTCTCAAGGGCCTTGGAGGGCAATCCACCGATAATGATGATTTTGAACGTGTCGTGTGCGGAGGTTTTGAGCTGAGACACCGCTTCCATGAGGGGTCCTATCCCCTTCTTTTTTAAATCATAAGAAATAAACAGAAAAACCACCTCGTCTTCTTTTATTCCTAACCGTTTCCGCAACGGGCCTCTCAACGTATGTCGCAGATTCTGATTATACCGAGAGGTATCAACTCCGTTATACACAACGTGAATGTCTTTACTACTCACATGAAAAAAGGACGCCATGTCTTTCTGTATCATGTGAGAAATTGCCACTATCTTTGGCCGCGGATCAAGCCGGAATGGCGCAGATTCGATCCAGGCCCTCGTCCACTGTTTGGGGGACAGGACAATAATCAATCGCTTGAGTGCCCGTTTCACTGGACTGCGTTCCGAGTACACATTTCTCTCTGTCGATAGCCAGTGGACGCCGCCATGGCTTTGATACACGTTCATATACACCGTATTGCCGAAGCCCATGATCACATCAAAGCCCTGCTCCCGTACCGCCCGCTTATGCTTCAGCGCAAAAAGGGCAATCTTCAGCCAAGCGGGGAGATACCGTGGTATGGTTATCCGGTGAAAGATCGCCGATTCGGGTTCGCCATCCCACATCTCTCCGAAGAGATGCACCTCCCATCCCCTTGCTATCAGGGTAGTGGCGAGGGAAACAGCATACGATTCAGCCCCCCCGGCATAACGGCTGAACTTTTCTATGGCAAACGCGATCTTTTTCATAAGACCCTTCGGACCGGACCTGATCTACGGCAGCAGTTTTGTATAATATTTTAGGAATTTCCCGAATTCCCGGGCTTTATCCCATTTTCGCCCGTCGAAGTGCGGCCCCTGGCGTGTGCTGCACCGCACCAGTTGTGGAACACAACGCTCCTGTCGCAAAATAGCGTCTATGTCCTCCTTCGATCCGTTATCAAAAAGCAGGACAGAGACCTGTAATCCCAATCGGTCAACCTTCGTGTTGCCATACAGGTGCTGCAGACATGCCCTTGTTATCTCTATGTTGTCCAATACCGGCATGCCGACTAAAACTTTCCTCAGCCACTCTACTCTCCTCAGTGTATCAGTTCCCCGCCCCTGTCCAGGAATGTCTGGACGGCGCTTTGCACCTTCTCCGCCGTCAGCTCTTCGAGACATTTGCTCGTACCGCCTCCATCGCATCCCTTCTGATGGCAGGGGGCACAATCACGATCAGGGGTGATGCTGGTATGCTGTGTACCCTGAGGTGCCCAGTCCAGCCAGTCGGAAGGACCATAGATGGTTATCGTGGGGGTACCCACGGCTGCGGCAATGTGCGGGGCCGCGCTGTCGACCCCGATATGGAGGCAGCCTAAACCGAGGAGCCCAGCCAACTCCCCCAGGGTGGTCTTGCCGGCAAGATTGAATACCTCCCCGCGACTCTGACTCCTGATATATGAAGCCCTCTCCGCCTCCTCTGAAGACCCTACG
Organism: uncultured Syntrophaceae bacterium; assembly: GCA_964468685.1. Taxonomy (GTDB): domain Bacteria; phylum Desulfobacterota; class Syntrophia; order Syntrophales; family UBA2210; genus UBA6078. Next base: position 4,868 of record CAYXUH010000007.1, read on the forward strand.
ATTACAGTTGCAAGCCTGTGCTCTTTCCACAACCAGTCAATGGTCTGTATCCACTTTTCATTATCCCATTCCTTGTACGACCACCGCGAGAAAGGGTTAATGGAAACCCACCGTTTCGTCGCCGACACCCCTTCCTGGTCGAGCAGGCGGCGTACCGTTTTGCCTGTCGCGCCAGGGACCCACAGCCTCGGCATTGAATCCCCCGTCTCTACACCGAATTCTCGGACGATCCTCAACGACTGCTCCGCCGCCCCACGCACCCTCTCGGCCGTCGGTGAGGGATCGACAAGGTGTGTAAACAGCCGGTTGCGCCACATTACGATGCGATCAACGACAGAGACCCTGCAGGGAGCTCCCGTCAGGAATGCCATAAAGGCGCCCCGGTCATCCAGCCGAAGGTCAAAGACCAGATCGAAACGCTCCCTTCGCAAACTTCTGATAAAGTCGATCTGTCTCTTCGTTTTTTCCAGAAGGTTCCCGTCGTACCGTTGAATCTCAAATTTTTTGTGGATATGGGGGTCCGCCTCCACAAGCGATCCGAGACCTTCCCTCATGAGGACAGATACCGATGCCTGAGGATACGCCTCTTTGACGGCCCGGAATGCGGGAGTAGCCCACACGACATCACCGATATCACCCAGTTGTATGATGAGAATCCTCGATATCTCTCTTCCGAAGTTTGTGTCGCCTTTTATTATCATCCGTATACTCTTATCAACAATCAGCGAACATCCGCAACGTAAGTATCCAGGCAAAGCCAGGGTTGTCGCCCATAACAGTGCACCGTGAAGGGACCGGGTACCATCCATATACCACAAATCAATTGATACCGTATACAATCCGCCCGTTTTTCCTGGATTCTCTGACTATTCCCTCATGTCTAAACTCCACCATGTGGGCATACGTTTCATTAAGGGCGAGAAATGCATCGAACCCGGGAAGATCTGTTCCGAAGATATCCAGGGAAATCTGAAATGTCGTTTGGGGTCCGTTTTTGATTGACTCAAGGATGAGATTCTTTCTCGCTCCATGGTGTTTTCTCGTTTCCTCGGCCATCCCCTTCAGGCTTGAAAACGGCCTCCCGTGAGCCGGAACAACACTTTTTATCGGAAGGGTTTCTAACCTGGTTAGCGAACCGATCATCTCCTGCACAGGACGGAATGTGGTACAAAAAAGGTCCGGGCTGAGATTGAACGTGCTTTCAGGCAAAACATGGTCACCGGAGAGCAATATACCCTCTTTCCGGAAAAAATAACATACGTGGTCACGTGCATGTCCGGGGGTTGGAAAGGCCTCAAACGCCGTATCACCAATGCGATACTCTCTGCTAAAATCAAGATTTTCGTCTACCTGGAAAGGAAACGTCGCCCTTCTGAAATAACGAAGAAAAACCAGGTAGGCATCGACCGTTTCTTCCGCAATCCCCTGTTTTACGTAAAATTCTTTTACCGTCTCGGCAACCTGCCTCTGATCGTGATTGTTGCGTATGATCTGCCCGCCGATCTCTGACATGTGGATAATCGCCCCCGATATCTCCTTGATTCTGCCGGCCAGTCCGCAGTGATCCGCGTGATGATGGGTGACAAATATATGGTCTATATCGTGAACCGACCTGCCGATCACCTTCAGGGAGTCTTCAAGTCGGCGGAATGTCCCCCCCATGTTCAGCCCCGTGTCAAAGAGGGCTACACCCCCGTCATGCACAAGAACGGCGACATTGACAGGCCTGAGGCGAAAGGGCATGGGGAGGGTTATCAGATATAGATTTTCGGTAATCTTTTTGATCGATGTCGACGGGGTTTCTGTATTCGGCATTACAGGTTATTGTCTTTGAACTGCAGATTATACAGCTTGGAATACTCCCCCTTTTTCGCAAGAAGGGTGTCATGCGTCCCCTCTTCGATAATTTTCCCGGCAACCAGCACGATTATCCGATTAGCGTGACTTATCGTTGAAAGTCGGTGAGCGATAACAAGAGTCGTCCTTCCCTTCATGAGATTTTCGAGGGCTCCCTGCACCTCCATCTCTGATTCCGTATCGAGCGATGAAGTAGCCTCATCGAGGATAAGGATAGGCGCATCCTTCAGAAGCGCCCGCGCTATGGAGAGACGTTGTTTTTCACCACCGGAGAGCCGCGCACCCTGTTCTCCGATGACCGTCTCAAATCCCTTCGGCAGGTTCTGGATAAACTGGTAGGCATTAGCCGCCTTCGCCGCGCTGATGATCTCTTCCTCACTCTTCTGTATATCCCCGTAGGCGATATTATTTCTGACCGTGTCATTAAACAAGATCGTCTGCTGTGTAACAATTCCTACCTGCCTCCGAAGTGATTCGATGGTGACATCCCGGATATCATAACCGTCAATCAATATCTTACCCTCGGTTACATCATAAAACCTCGGTATCAGATTGACTAACGTTGTCTTTCCTCCCCCGCTCATCCCGACAAAGGCCACTACCTCACCGGCCTTCACATCGAGATTGATATTTTTGAGGACCGGCTCGTCATCATAACTGAAGGTAACATCTTTGATTTCGATCCCCCGGGAGATCCGCGGCAGTTCTATCGCGCTCTCCCTGTTGCGTATCCCCGGAGTTATATCCATGACACCGAAGACCCTGACAGCCGCGGATATCCCCTGTTGGATCGTGTTGTTGACGTTCGTGAGCCTTTTGATCGGTTCATAGAGCATGACAAGCGCAGTCATAAAAGAGAAGAAGGTCCCGGGGGTTGAAATACCCTCTATCACCTGATAGCCCCCATAAAAAACAATCGCCGCGATTCCAAAACCGCCCAGAAATTCCATAAAGGGGGAGGATATGGCCCGTATGGAAACCAGTTTCATAGACAGTCTGAAGAAATCTTCATTCTCTTTGGAAAACCTCCTGCCTTCATACGCCTCCATCCCAAAGGCCTTGACGATCCGTGTCCCTGATATAGTTTCCTGGAGCATACTGGTAAGGCTCCCCATGGTGACCTGGGTACCGGTGGAGGCTTTGCGAAATTTCTGCCCGAACTTGGCTATGGGATATACGGTCAGGGGGAAAACAACCATGGCGATAAGGGCCAGCTTCCAGTCACGGTAGAATATTACAAAAACAAGAAAGAGCAGCGTAAACGAGTCTTTGAAAAGACTCGATATGGCCTCTGAAACCGCTCCCTGTATAAGGTTTACATCGTTTGTGATGCGTGACATGAGTATCCCGGTAGGATTTTTGTTGAAAAAAGAGAGGGATTGTCTCTGGATATGATTATAGAGATCACTTCTCATATCCGCCACCACTCTCTGTGCGACAAAACTCATCAGGACCATCTGGCCGTAGTTGCAGGCCCCCTTGATGAAAAAAATCGCGACAATTCCCACCGTTATCCACTTCAGCAAAGCGACATCTTTTGCAACAAATATCCCATCCACGATGTCCTTGACAAGCCAGGCAAGCCCGCCCGTCGTAGCGCCAACTACAATCATGCACACCATAGCAAGGAGAAACTTCGGGATATGCGGTTGTGACAGCCTTAAAAGACGTTTGAATTCGTTCATTTCTGATTCCTGTTTCACGGGCCGCAAACCATACAACCAAAACTATCAGATCCGGCAGCCGGCAGCACGGTTTCATAACGATTATACCGGCAACGACTCAATCTATGGCAGTTGCCTCCTCTATGAGCATAACGGGGATCCCATCCCGAATCTCATAGAGCAGCCTGCACGTATCACAGATCAGCCCCGTCTCCTCTTCGTTTAAGCGGACATCCCCCTTACATTGTGGGCATGCCAGGATATCCAACAGCTCCTTCTGTATTTTCATATGCCTACTCCTTCCGCCCGTTTCCAAAAGCACACGGCCTCTATATCGCCGACCCTTATATCACTCAGCGCCTGCCATGTAAAACCTTAACGCGGGGGTCTTAAAAAAATACCGAATACCCGACCGTACCGAAGTAAGAGTTGATGCCTCCGTTGGGCCTCTCCAAGCCCGCATTTGAGAGATGCCGGACTCGGAACCCCAGATTAAGCGCGGCCCTTTCCGTCACAAAGACCGAAAGCCCGACACCTGCCATATCGGAAAAGATAAAGCCGTTGGCCTGGTTTTTTGTCTGCAGGGTTATCCAGTGTGGACCGACAGACGCCATGCAGTAGACCGATAATCTGTCCGTTATATGGTGCATATACTTGAGCCCGATGCCGATGCCGAATTCCACATCTGTCGAGGGGGTTAGTGCCGGATTTATCTGCGGTTCAAGGTAAAAGGAAATGGCATGGTTGCGACCTTCTAATCGCCTGGAAGGGATTCCCTTCAGATTAAACCCGACATGCCATATCATGAGCAGCGGGTTGTATTTCCCCTCCTCAATATTTCCGGTTCCATACCCCACCACAACCCCCGATTCCGATGCGAAACAAGAGAGTTGGCTGGTTTCAGCACCGGCCCTGTCAGCCATGACAAGGGTTGCTAAAATGGTCAACACCACGAAGCCATTCTTTGCAATTTTCCCGAAATTCATAGTATAGTTATTTCTGTCTTTTTTTGTACTGCCTGAAATACCTCTTCTACGGAGATTCCCTTCATACACCGTCTCGTCTCACATCTCTTCAGAAAACAGGGACTGCACGGCAAGTCTTTGCGGATAATGGTATGCCCCTCGCCGTAGGGTCCTGTCCGCGCAGGGTCTGTCGGCCCGAAAAGGGCCACCGTCGGCGTACCCACGGCAGCCGCCACATGCATCGGACCGCTATCGGTTGTGACGACAAGGGACGACAGTTCATACAGATATGCCAGATCCCTGAGGGTGGTCTTTCCCGCAAGATCTGCGGAGGGGAGATGCATGAGAGACCGGATATGTTCCACCGTTTCCCTGTCGCGACCGCCGGTAAAGACAACCGTTAGCTTTAATTCTTCCACGATCCGGTCGCACAGTTGCGCAAGTTTGCTGTTCTCCCACATCTTTGTGTCCCAGAGGGCCACCGGATTCACCGAAACGAACGGCTCCTTCACATTGATCCCATTCTCTCCCAGGAGGTGCTCGACCCTCCTTCGGTTCTCCTCCCCGATATGGATATAGAACTCCGGTGTATCCGTATCTGCTCCAAGATGGCGCGGAAGATCGAGATAGCGGTCCACGGCATGTTTTTCCATATCCTCATAGACCTTGTCATTCAGGAAAAGGCCGGACAACTCCTGCATGCTGTTATATCCGATTCTGCGCCTCCCCCCACTCAACAAAACAACTATGGAGCTTTTCAACAGGCCGTGAAAATCGACAACGAGATCATATTTCCTGTCCCTGAGGGTCGCAATAAATGAGCGGATATTACCAATCGTCTTCCTGACATTGCTCAGTGTCCTTAGATTTTTCACCCAGCTTTTTCTGCGGGAAACAACGACCCGGTCGAGACAGGGATGCCCCGCTATGATATCTGCGGAATCCTCCTCTATCGCCCATGTGATATGGGCATCGGGGTATCGTTTTCTGAGCGCCGCAAGTGAGGGCAGGGTGTGTATCACATCGCCCATGGCGCTGAGTTTTACTATGAGAATGTTCACCGTCTTTGATCCCCCAGTATCCACTGTGCCGCATCGAGGATATCTTCGGCGATATAGGCCGCTCCTATTCCAGAAAGAGCCACTTCCCTCCCATAGCCTGTCTTCACCAGTATCCCCGTGGCGCCGGCACGGGTTGCGCTTTCCATATCCCTCGCCGTGTCACCCACCATATAGGAGGAGGATAGATCGATATCGAGCTCTTCGGATGCCTGTAGAAGCATCCCGGGTTCGGGTTTTCTGCAGCCACACGATACCCGGTATCTACCGACACCTTCCGTCGGATGGTGGGGGCAGTAGTAGAAGCGGTCGATGAAGGCGCCTCTCTCCTGAAAGGTTTTGCGCATATGCTCGTGAACGGTCTTCAAAAATGCCTCATCAAAAAATCCCCTCGCCACCCCAGATTGATTTGTGACCACCACTACCTTCATCCCCGAGGTATTGATCATTCGCACCGCATCAAATGCCGCAGAGAATATCCTCAATTTTTCCAGGCTGTCGAGGTAGCCGACCTCTTCATTGATGGTTCCATCCCTGTCTAAAAATACTGCGCCATTATTCTTTTCCATTTCAAAAAGCCCTCGGGATGCAATCGGTTTTCAGCAACCTCCTCGCGGTATCATACACATCATCTACCTGTATCAGATCCATACATCTGAAATCTGTCGGGCATTCCTTCTTCAGACAAGGGCTGCAGGGGATGTCTTTATGTATGACACGACTTCCCTCACCCGGCGGCGACGTCGTCGTGGGATTTGTCGAACCGAATATGGCGACCAGCGGAACATCGAGCGCCCCCGCAAGATGCATCAGCCCTGAGTCGTTGGATATGAAGAGATCACATCGGTGTATCAGCGCTATCACCTCTCTGAGGGCCGTCTCGCCCGCAAGATTGATCAGAGTGTGTGCCGAGTGCCGTTGCACCAGATCCGTTCTTTCCCTGTCACCCGAGCTTCCAAAGAGGATTACCTTCGCCAAAAATTCTTCGGCGAGTTTGTCAGCCACAGCGGCAAACCTCTCCGGAAACCACATCTTGGCGGGTCCATAGCTGGCCCCCGGGGCGACACCGATCAGGATATCTCCTTTTTGAACACCCTGCTCGGCAAGGATTGTTTTCGCGGCCGCCCAGGCATCATCACCGGGCACTATGTGAATGCCCTTCCCCGCTGTCTCGAATCCCAGTGCTTTCACCATCTCCAGATAGTAATCAATCTGGTGAACCCTCCGTATCTCCTTTGTCCTTTGAACCGAATGGGTCAGGAGGAGGCCCCTGCAGTCGGAATTATACCCGGCCCTCAGGGGTATGCGTGCACGCCACGCGATCAAAGCGGCCTCTATCGCGTTCTGGAGGAGGAGGGCAAGATCAAATTTTCCTTCCCTCAACTCACCGGCAAGACGTATCTTCCCCCCGATTCCATCGTGCACACCGGGACTTTGAAACACGATAACATCGTCAATATCGGGGCAGGCCCGGTAGATATCCGCCACCCAGGGTTTTGCCAGGACCGCTATCCGTGCCCCCGGGAAGGTTTGTCTGACGGATGAGACCACCGGGAGGCTCATAATAACATCACCGATCCAGTTGGTCCCCCGTATCAGTATCGTTTTGATCTCCTCAGGGACAATATCCCTGGAGCTCCTTACCTTCAGTAAATCGTTCGTCATTCTGGTGAGGCCTGTTGTGTTGGTCTTTCAACTACCTGCGTTTTTTTGGTTTTCCATCTCTGGTGAAGCCAGAACCACTGTTCGGGATATCTCCGGACGTACTCTTCGAGGATATTCGTAAATTTTTTCGTATTTTCAAGGATATCCCTGTCGTAATCACCGGTCCTCACAATCTCAATCTCCGACTCGACAACTACCCGGTACCGTCCATCCCGCAGCCTGAATGCAAATGCGGGGAGGACAGGAGCGCCCGTCTGGAGCGCGAGGGCGGCAAGGCCTGCGGTCGTAGACGCCGGTCTGCCGAAGAAATCCACAAACACCCCCTCCTGCCATGAAACATTCTGGTCTATGAGGATACCGACGCTCTCCTTATTGTTGAGCAGTCTGACGACCCTCCTGGCTGCCCCCCCCTTGGGAAGGAGCTTGTTCCCGGTATAGCTCCTGACCCTGTCAACGATATCTCTCATGACGGGATTATCCAGCTCACGGTACACAATATGTAAGGGGTCGAACAGGACAGCGCAGGCGGCCGCCATAACCTCCCAGTTCCCGAAATGTCCCGTAAAGAGTAAAATGCCCTTATCCTTTTCGTAGGCCCTCACATAGTGTTCCAATCCCTCGGGCTCAAACCAGTACACCAGATTTTCCATCGTCAGGGACGTGATATCGAAAAACTCCGCGGCAACGATTCCAAGGTGCCGGTAGGAATCCTTGGCAAGCCTCGTCAGTTCAGGCAGATCCTTTTCGGGAAATGCGCGCGTAAGATTGTGTAGAACTATCAAACGGTTCTTTTCGGAAAAGTGGTAGAACAGAATGGCCAGGGCCTTGAACAGGGTCTTCCTGATCCCCAGAGGGATATTCCCGAATATCGCGAAGACCGTTCTTGTTGTCAGTGTCTCTTTCTTCATATCTTTAAATGTGTGAATATACACTCCTCAAATGTTGGACTGGTGGAAATCATCTCCATAGAAATCCTCAACAAATAAACATCCTGGAAGAGACCAGGGAACCGGGTCAACTTGATGCCGTCCTTTTCCGTCGTCACCATAATCTGAGCTCCGGAATCACGACAGACTGTCCGGATATGTTCAACGTCCCCCGAGGCATACACATGATGATCCGGGAAGGGGATACACGAGACGACCTCCCCGCACAGGGGTTCCAGTATCTTTCGGAACCCGTCAGGTTCGGCAATGCCTGAAAATGCGCATACCCTCTTTCCCTTCAGGTACATGAGCGGTACGATATCCTGTACCCTCCCTCTCACAAGATCTACCGGTTTTCGCCGGCTGCTAAAAACGGGAATCTGAGGGATTCCCCCTGGAGGAGGATTCTCTGTCTCCTTCGTCGATGTCATTACAACCATATCGGCCCTTTGCAGGGAACCGCTCGGCTCACGCAGCCCTCCACGCGGAAGCATAAACCCGTTCCCGAAGGGGCGCTCACTGTCCAGGAGGACTATATTGAGATCGCGGAACAGACGGCGGTGCTGAAATCCGTCGTCAAGTATCAGTACGTCCGCGCCGAAGCGCTCGACAGCGAGCCTTCCCGTCAAAACCCTTTCCTTGCCGACAATGACGGGAACATCTCTCACCCTCTTGGCCATCAGGACGGGCTCATCCCCCGCCTCATCCGGTCCCATCAACATATCATGCCCGTCCGACACCACACCGGCGTAACCCTGGCCTTTTCTCTTTCCTCCATACCCCCTGCTCAGTATAACCGGCCGGAACCCCTCCCTTTTGAGTATGCCAGCCAGCATGATGACCATGGGGGTTTTCCCGGTGCCTCCAACGGTTATGTTTCCCACATTGATAACCTTGCACCCTATCTTCTTCGCCGCACACACCCCCGCATCATAAAGAAGATTACGGAGGGCTATAATACCGCGATACACAAGGGAGAGCAGGAAGAGCGGCACAAACCTCAGCAGTCTTCTGTCGTCATGAAATATACGGGAAGCAATATTGTGTAGTCTTACCATATCCAGCTCGCTCTAGACGGTCTCATAAAAGATCTTATGATCGCAACAAATCGGGATCATAAGGGGAAATATCTTAATAGCAATCTCAAAACGATGGCCAAACGGTTCCACCCCGAACATCGAGTTACGCTATCATCTCGCATGCCATCCGGGCCGCCCTGTGAGAAGCCCCCGGTTCTCCCAGCATCGAGCCCACATGCAGGAGATCCCGCCTCATTTCTTCCAGCCTGGCTCCCTGGGTCAGGAGATCGAACACCTCTTCAGCCATTCTTTCAGGGGTTGCGTCCCCCTGAATATACTCGGGAACAACGGCCCTCCCCGCTATCAGGTTGACCAGACTAATATGGTCAACGTTAACCACCATCCTCCCGATAAGATATGAGAGGGGTGAAACCTTGTAGACGACAATCATCGGCACGCCAAGAAGTGCCGTCTCCAAGGTTGCCGTCCCTGAAGCCACGACAGCAACGTTGGCCACGCCCACAGTATCATATCCGTGTCCCTGTGTGATCGTGACGGCAGTCCCCTGCCGATCGACCAGTCCCTGGACAAGATCGCACGGAAGGGTCTCCGCGAGGGGAAGAATAAACTGGATGGCCGGGATCCGTTCCTTCAGGATCGCTGCCATCTTCAGCATTGGAGGCAAAAGCCGGGTCACCTCGCCCTTTCTGCTTCCGGGCAGAAGGGCAACCGTCGGCATCCCTTCCTGCAACCCGAATTTCTTCAGCGCATCCCCGTGCGCATACGTTCTCTTGACCGTGTCGAGGAGCGGATTACCGACAAAACGGGCGTCCAAGTCTACCCCCTTATAGACATCCGCTTCAAAGGGGAGTATTAGCGCCATACGGTCCACATATTTTTCGAGAGCGTATATCCTCTTCCTTCTCCACGCCCACACCTTGGGACTGATATAGTAAAAGACCTTGATCCTGTTCTCGCTTGCAAACTGTGCGAGGGGGAGATTGAAGCCCGGGTAGTCTATCAGGATCAGGAGAGCTGGCCTGGATTGTTTCAGTGATCTTTTAAGCTCACGCCTGACTTTGAGGATAAAACCCAGTCGGGGCAGAACCTCGGTGACTCCCATAACGGCCATCTCGGATGAATGGGCGACCAGTCGAACACCGGCCGCTTGCATCCTTTCGCCCCCCACTCCGTAGAAGGACAGCCCGGGGTTGATATGGGTCATCTCCCTGACGAGCTGCGCCCCGTGCAGATCACCCGATGCCTCTCCCGCTATGATCATTATGGTAGTATTTTCTGGTTGCATGATTCCGGGATTATCCATACCGCGAGATGAAGGATAAAAGGTGGGAGAGGTGATACGGTCGAATCCATCAAGGCAGCCCGGACACCCCCTCTTCTTTTCTCTTTATTCACCTGCGCCCCTCTATGCTCATACCTCTTTAAGCAGTAATCGAGAATCCCTGGTACAACATAGAAAGGACAATAGGATGGCAAACTCGCGTAAGGGTTACCGGCAAACTCCTCTTTCGGATTTTTCAATGAATTCGAGAAAGTGCTCCACCTCGGGTGAATTTGTGATCTCCGCCCGTATCTTTTCCGCAGCCACGGAAAGCAGTAGTGACGACCGGAAGATTATCCGGTATGCCTTCTTCAGGTCCCCCACCGTCTCCTCAGAAAATCCCCGTCTGTTTAAACCGATACGGTTAAGGCCATACGGCCGTGCATGATTGCCGGCAACGGTAACATAGGGGGGAACATCCTGCGTTACCACGGATGCCCCGCTGATCATGGCATGGCACCCGATGCGGGCGAACTGATGAACCCCTGACAGGCCCCCTATGATGGCGTAATCTTCAACATGTACATGCCCCGCCAGGTTGGCGGAATTTGCCATGACGATATTGTTGTCCAGCTTGCAGTTATGAGCCACGTGGCAATATGCCATCAGGAGATTATTGTCTCCGATACAGGTCATAGCTATATCGGCTGCCGTCGCTCTGTGTATGGTGACAAACTCCCGTATCGTATTGTTGTTACCTATGATGACTGGGCAAATCTCCCCCTTGAACTTTAGATCCTGGGGGGGAGCGCCGATAGACGCGAACTGGAATATCCGGCAATTGTTCCCTATGCTCGTGGGACCCTCTATAACGGCATGCGGGCCAATGACGGTCCCCTTCCCTATCCGTACATCCGCACCGACAATACTGTACGGACCTATTTCAACATTCTCTTCAACAGTAGCCTCGGCCGATACAATCGCCGTGGGGTGAACACTCATACCCTGCATTACTCCCTTATCCGCGGATAAACTATTTTTCCGTTCTCTGTATCTTCTCTTCCAACTCCGCCACCCTTTTGAGCAGAGAATTAACCGTTTTCCTCATCTCAGACAGATGGGGTCTGCACGCCTGTGCCCGAAGCCACGAAAAGTGTGGCATGTGGGGGGTGCCTGACACGATCTGGTTGGGCGGAACATTTTCATGAACACCCGACTGACCTCCGACCATGACATTGTCTCCGATGGTGATATGGCCGGCGACGCCGACCTGTCCCCCCAGGATCACACTCTCACCCAGTTTTGTGCTCCCGGAGATACCCACCTGTGCAACAATAATGGATTTTTCGCCGACGACGACATTGTGGGCGATCTGCACCAGATTATCGATCTTGACCCCCTTTTGTATCCAGGTCTTTCCCAGCGTCCCCCGATCGATCGTGGTATTTGCCCCAACCTCGACATCGTCATCGATCTGTACGATTCCCACCTGTGGCACCTTGCGGTTATCGGCCCCCGGATTCGCAAACCCAAACCCGTCCGCCCCGATAATAACCCCCGCGTGGAGAATCACCCGTTTCCCAATGCTGCACCCCTTGTACACAACAACGTTCGCGTGCAGTATGGAATTGTCTCCCACAGTTGCATCATCACCGACAAAAACACCCGGATAGAGCAGGGCGTCCTTTCCTATCCTGGCCCCCCTGCCGATGTATACCCCGGGATACAGGGTGGCCCCTTTCCCGATGTCGGCACCGGGTTCAATAAAAGCCTCATTGCTGATCCCCGGAGGGACAGCTTCCTCCGGATACAAAAGCGTGAGGGTTATGGCCATGGCACTGTAGGGGTCGTCCGTGACAATCAGATTCTTACCGGGACTTGTCACCCCTGGAGAAACAATGATTGCCGACGCACGGGTCTCTTCCAACCGGTCTTTGTACTTCGGGTTTGCAATGAAGGTAAGGTCCCCTTCGCCTGCCTCATCAATGCCCCGCACATCGCAGACAACCACATCGGCGTCCCCTATCACCGTGCCACCCACATGTTCTGCAATCTCTATCAGTCGTTTTCTGACCGCCATGTGAAGTTCCCGGAGCTACTTTTTCGCCTTATATACCCGGTTATACTCTTCTACTACCTTATTTGTTATATCATTCTCCTTGGAGTAGTAAACAATGCCGCCGCTCCCAATATCCATTATGCAGACATACCCCCCCTTTTTACCGACGGTTTCCGCAACCTTGAGCACCTCAGGTATCAGCTTACGGGAAAGTTCCTGGTCCTTGAGTTTCATCTCGGCATTCGTATCCTCAATGAATCTCTTATAATCCCTGTATTCCTTCTGGTAGGCGAGTTCTTTCTCCTTGTAAGCGGTTTCCGGCAAGACAGAGACTTGTTTCTTCAGATCAGCCTGCATCTTTTGAAGCTGGCCCTCCATCTCCTGTCTCTGCACCTTCTTCCCCTCAATAAATCCCTTCAAATCAAGCCCCGCTGCCTTTCCGGCATCCGATTGAAGGATAACTCTTTTCATATCGATAAGACCTATCTCTCCCGCCACGGCAGAATAGGCCCCCAGCAACATGACTGAAATAACCACCAGAAAACTTATACCTTTCCTCATCTATAACTCCTCCTGTTGTAATGTAAGATCGTATTATTTTAAAAATAGTTACATGAACATCCCTATGGTAAACTCCCACCTGCTCGGAGACTCACCCTCTTTCCGGTCGAGAACATACCCCCACTCCAGTCTCAACGGACCGATCGGAGAATACCAACGTACTCCCGCTCCCGCCGTTCTTCTCATGTCATCCAGATGATATCCCTCGTTCCATGCATTCCCCGTATCGAAGAACACAACCCCCTTGATACCGGCATCCTTGACAAGGGGGAACACGACCTCCGCAGTAAAATTCAGCATGGTCTCTCCGCCTATGGGATCGCCCTCGGAGTCAACAGGCCCTACGTCCCTCAAGCCCCTGAGGGAATTCATCCCGCCCAGATAAAACCGTTCATAGACAGGGATCTCCTTACCCTCGTTCGGTTGTATATATCCCGCCCTTCCGCGGATTCCGAATACATTGTCCAGCGGCAGAGGGAAAAACCAGCTGGAAGTGGCCGTGTATTTCGTAAAACTGGCATCGCCCATAAAAATGGTCCCCGTGTGCTCGATGGATATGCTGTTATTGGAGCCCTCCGAGGGAAAGATCGTGTCATTTTTTGTATTCCGTGTGAGCGTCAGGGTAACGCCGCTCGATGTGAGTGTCCCCTCCTGTTTTTTGATATAGGACGATGCGGTCGTTTCCACATTCTTAATGGTATCGGTTGTCAGCCGATAGCCCACATAGCCCGTCACACGCTCGAAGAGAGGGTACCCCAGCGTTGTGCCAAACCCCTGGGTGTCGACATCATACGAGTCATAATCCCGGTTCATGTCCCATATATCGGTCTTGCTCCACAGGGGTATATCAAACAGCCACGGCTCCGTAAAAGACAGTTCATAGCTCGTCTTCGTTGCCCCCAGATAGGCGGCGAGGCTCAGTATCTGTCCCCTTCCGAAGAGATTCTGCTGGGATACCTGGGCCATAAAGATCAAGCTATCCACGGCGCTGTATCCGGCGCCGATACTGAACATACCGGTAGGCTTTTCCCTGACATGGACATCGATATCCATCAGGCCTTCATCGGGGCCCTTTTCCGTCTGAAAATTTACCTCTTCAAAGTACCTGAGCCTGTTCAGTTTCATATAGCTTGTCTTGAACTTGCTGCTGTCATACAGGTCCCCTTCTACAACCGCAAGCTCTCTGCGTATCACCTTGTCTCTCGTATTCGTGTTCCCCGTCACGGCTATCCTGTTGATATATACAAGATTGCCCTTCTCTATATTGTAGGCCACATCGATCTTCTGTTCATCATCTCTGGACACGGTCCGCGGAACAACGGTGGCATAGGCATACCCGTCGTCCTTGCAGACCTCTGTCAGGATATTAATATCCCTTATGATGGCCTCTCTGTCGAAATAGTCTTTTCTGGTGATCTGAAGCCGTGTCATCAGGTCTGGCCGTCCTACAGAGAGGGTATCACCCGTAATCTCCACCTGACCGACCCTGAATTGTTTCCCTTCGTTTATCGATATCTTGATGTATATCCACTTCGTATCGTCGGTGATCTCCGGTTCGCCGATCCCGGCATTGATATACCCGTTGTTCAAATAAAAAACCGCCAGCTTGTTGATATCCTGTTTTAACAGGGTCTCGTCGAATTTGCCGGATTTTGAGATAAAATGGAATATGCCCCACTCCGATGTCTCCATGATATCTTTCAGTTCTTTGCCCGTATACGCTTTGTTCCCCTCAAAGGTAATTTTCTTTATCGAAAGCTTCTTGTTCTCCGTTATATCAAATACGACCCGAATTCCCTTTTTCTCTTCCTCTAATCGGTAGGTGACCTGCGCGTTCAAATACCCTTCATTTCTACAAAAAGTCTTTATGTTTTCTATATCCACCTTCACTTTGTTCAGGTTGAGAATCTGCCTCTCCTTAACAAAGACGACCTCCTCTATATCCCCCTTCTTTATATCGTCAGTCCCCTCGATACCAACACTCGTTATCAGGGGCAGTTCTTCCAGTTTAAACTCTATGACCTTCCCGTCATCGGTATCGGTGACCTTTGCTGCAACGTCCCTAAAGAAACCCATCTTATATATAGCCTTTATGTCGGAGGAAAGATTCTCCTTCGAAAAAAGCTTTCCCTTTGAGTTTTGCAGGACATTATATATGACATCGTTTTCGATCCTGAGATTTCCTGTCAGTCGTACCTCCGCTATCCTTTGTCCGGTTAGTATCTTCAGAAGGATATCGTTCTTCAACCGTAAGATCAGGAGATCAAGATCATCCCCTTGGGCAAAGATAGTGGAACGATACCCGCTCTTGACGTTTATCACCCCAACGTCAGCACTCAACGTGTCACCCAGTTTGGTAAGGCTCCCTGCAATGACAAACCCGGCGCCCGTTTTCTTCCCGACAAGGGCAGCAAGCCGATCATCCGCCTTCTCCCCTTCAATCAACCCCTGAAAAGACCCTTCATCGACAATTTGGATGTATCCGGATTCTGTCAGCCCGGTTGACAGTTGAGCGGCTATCTGTTTTTGCAGTGAAAGGGCACCCTCGCTGGTGTGGACCTCAAAGGGGAAAATGGCAACCCTCTGGGCTCCCTCTTTTTCGACAGATCCCTGCGTGGCAGAGGCGCCAGAGTCAGTCAGGGGGGAAATGGTAATGCTCTGGACACCCTCTTTTTCGACAGATCCCTGCGTGGCAGAAAAGCCATTCAGTGGGAAAAATA
>CAYXUH010000007.1:20743-29864 GCA_964468685.1 uncultured Syntrophaceae bacterium
CCCTCTTTTTCGACAGATCCCTGCGTGGCAGAAAAGCCATTCAGTGGGAAAAATATAAGAAGTAAAACGGCAATAAAAAGATATCTTCTGTGTTTATAGATCATAAATTTTCCCCTCCTTCAGGTTGATAGCGCGAGACATGCCATCGGCAAGTAATTTGTTATGGGTAACTACGATAAGAGTGGTATTCTGAGCCTTACCAAGGGCTAAAAGCAGATCTTGTACCTTCCCCCCCGTTTTCACATCAAGGTTTCCCGTCGGTTCATCTGCCAGGATCACATCCGGATTCATCAGCATCGCCCTCGCTATGGCGACCCTCTGCTGTTCTCCCCCGGAAAGCTCCCCCGGCTTGTGCGTCAACCTATCATCAAGCCCCACTTCCGTCAAGACAATCTCCGCCTTCCGGTACGCATCACCCTTCGACATCCCCTGTATCAGGGCTGGCATGGCGACGTTTTCCAGGGCGGTAAACTCGGGAAGGAGGTGGTGAAACTGAAAGACAAATCCTATTTTTTTGTTTCTGAACTCGGCACGCCGGGATTCATCCCATTCAAAGATATCCGCGCCGTCAAAGAGCACGCGCCCGGAGGTAGGATGATCGAGCGCCCCGAGTATCTGGAGGAGGGTGGTTTTACCGGTACCGGAGGCACCCAGAATCGCCAGGGACTCCCCCCTCGCAATGCTGCAATCGATCCCCTTGAGCACCTCGATTCGGTTGTCATCTTTTACAAAGGTCTTGGTCAGCTGGTGGATTTCTATCATCACACCCCCCACTTATTCATATCTCAGCGCCTCGGCCGGATCCAGTCGTGAGGCCCTCCATGAGGGATATATCGCCGCCAGAAAACAGATGAGCATTGCCACAAGGGCTATTGCAGTGACATCCCCATAATTTATCTGTGAGGGAAGTTCATCCAGATAATAGACATCCTTCGGGAATATCTTGAACTCAAAGAGGTTTTCTACAAATCGGCTTATCCGCTCCAGATTCAGGGCAACGGTGATCCCGGCAATACAGCCCAGAGCTGTTCCGATTGCACCGATTACCATCCCTTCTATCATGAATATCTTCATGATGCCCCGTGCTGTGGCACCCATCGATTTCAGTATGGCTATATCCCTGGCCTTTTCCATAACTGTCATAATCAATGTAGTTATGATATTGAAGGCGGCAACCAGCACGATCAGGCTGAGGATGATAAACATGACCCTCTTTTCCAGCTTGAGCGCGGAGAAAAGATTCTTATTCATTTCCATCCAGCTTCGTGCCCAGTAAGGATATCCGAGTTTTTGCTCTATGGTCTTCGCGATCTTTCCCGCCCCGTAGATATCGTCTATCTTTATCTCAATTCCGGTAACCTCATCCTTCATATTGAGAAACTTTTTACAGTTCTCGAGCGACATGAAGACGAGCGTTGAATCATACTCGTATGAGCCTGAATCAAAAACACCCACCACGCCGAATTCCTGAATCTTGGGAACCACTCCCATGGGAGTAGGGATTCCCATGGGGAGCAGAATTTCCACGGTATCGAACAACACAACCCCCAGATTCTGTGCCAGTTCCTTTCCTATGACAACACCAGGCAGGCCAGTTTTATTCCCCTCGCCCGAGAGATAGGCAAGATTCCCCTCCTTCATCTTTCCAATATTTATGACATCGGCAGACGTTTCGGTCGACATGCCGCGCAGGACTACACCGGTGACCCTTCCCTCATTTTTCAGCATGGCCTGGCCGTATATAAAGGGCGTTGAGGCCACCACGCCGTCGATCGATTCGATCTTCTTCATCACTACGGCATGATCCTTCATCCCCCCATCATATTCCATCAGGACGATGTGAGAATTGATCCCCAGTATCTTGTCGCGAAGTTCCGTTTCAAAACCGTTCATAACGGCCAGCACGATAATGAGCGCGGCGACCCCCAGGAAGATGCCCGCCACCGATATAAAGGTGTTGACCGATATAAAGGTCTGTCTCCTCTTCGCCCTGAGATACCGAAGGCCTATGAAGAATTCATATGACATATTTTAGAAACCTGTAACATGACTACTCACGTAGTCCGCCTGAAGTCCCGATTCAAATCGGGAAAGGGGTCGAAGAGGCGCAATTATTGCGCCTTGGTGGATAAACAACAACTTTTAGCACAAAGCATGGGTTCAGAATGTGCCATATCCTGGTTTTTCCTGACAGTCTTCAGCCTACAGTCTAAACCCCCTGAGTAGTTCATTTCATTTTCGCCCTCATATGGGGGAAGAGTATTACATCCCGGATGGATGGAGAATCGGTAAAGAGCATGATGAGTCGGTCTATCCCTATCCCCTCACCCGCTGTCGGCGGCATACCATATTCCAGGGCGCTGATATAATCTTCGTCCATTTCATGGGCTTCCTTGTCTCCGGCTTCCCTTTCCTTCAACTGCATGGCAAATCTGTTTCTCTGATCTTCAGGATCATTGAGCTCTGAAAAAGCATTGGCAAGTTCTCTGCCATAAATGTACAGTTCGAACCGATCGGTGAAACCGCCGTCGGCTGCGCTCTTTCGTGAAAGGGGAGAAACCTCTATGGGATAACTGGTAACAAAGGTCGGCTGGATGAGGTTGGCCTCCGCAACCTCCTCGAAGATGGCCACGATGACCTTCCCCAGCGGCTCATCATCATCAACGGGCAATCCCAGGTCTCGTGCGAACTGCGCGGCCTTTGCCCGGTCTTTCAGGACATCGGGTGCAGCATCCGAGTATTTCAGGATGGCCTCCTTCACCGTCAGCCGCTGCCAGGGGCGGCTCAGATCAATCTCGGTCCCCTGATATTCAAATTGGAGGGAACCGAAGAGCTCCGTGGCGACAGAGGTGATCATCTCTTCCGTCATCACAATCAGGTCTTCGTACGTGGCGTAGGCCTGGTAGAACTCCATCATGGTAAACTCCGGATTGTGAGAGGTTGATATTCCTTCGTTCCTGAAATTTCTGTTTATCTCAAAGACCCGCTCAAGCCCTCCGACGATCAGGCGCTTCAGGTACAGTTCCGGAGCGATTCGCAGATACAGGTCCATGTCCAGGGTATTATGGTATGTCTTGAAAGGCCGCGCCACCGCGCCACCGGCCATAGGCTGCATCATCGGTGTCTCTACTTCAAGAAAATCCCGCTCCTGCATGAAATCGCGGATCAGTTTTATAATCCTGCTTCGCGCATAGAAGACCTCTTTGACCCCCGGGTTCATGATAAGATCGAGAGGCCTCTGCCGGTACCGGGCCTCGACATCGGTGAGGCCGTGCCATTTCTCGGGTAAGGGTTTCACCGCCTTTGACAGGAGCCGTATCTCGTCGGCATCGACCGTCAGCTCGCCGGTCCTTGTCTTCAGGAGACCTCCCGAGATAAAGACAATGTCCCCGACATCGAATTTTTTGAAGATGGAGTATCTTTCTTTGCCGATCTTGTCCCTTGCTATGTGTCCCTGTATTCTCCCCTCTCTGTCCTGAATGTTTACAAACGCGGCTTTGCCGAAGTTTCGTACCGCCATCATCCGTCCCGCCAGCGCAAACGTTTCTTCAACACCCTTCAGCTCCTCGTTATCCATGTCGCCGAACCGGTTAATCAAGGACTTGGTGGTCGCGGTTACTGTCACATCATTCGGATACAGATCGACCCCCATATCTTGCAGGAATTTCATCTTCTCTTCCCGGTTTCTCAGCAGTTCACTCTTCTCATCCATCAGACATCCTCTTTATGGGCACCCATCTAGAAATTAATTTCTTTAGAAATACAGGCCTAGTCGTTTCCAATTCACAAACAAGCACTTTGCCGCACGTTCAGGAAAATCAAGGGATTGACACAGGGGTTGCGGGAAAGAGCCCCTTTTGAACAGGAACTAACTAAAAAATGTAAGGCAGTCCTAACTATCGCCTTTTCCCCATTTAGTCAAGGATTTTGAGAAAAAGCATTGACAAAAAAACTCTATAATAATAGCATGCTGGCTTGTTCGGGAAGAGCAGGCGTACGAGAGCTGGAATAAAACGGCACCTGTGTTTCAAGGTATTGAAAGGCATTGTATGGTGAAGGATATCATAAGCAAGGAGAGGGCTCTCGATATTATCGACCGTTTTCACTGTTCAAAGGTGCTGGTGGTCGGAGATATAATGGTCGATCAGTTTATCTGGGGGAAAGTATCACGCATCTCACCGGAAGCCCCGGTACCGGTGGTGAAAGTAACCTCTGAGAGTCTCCTCCTGGGTGGTTGTGCCAATGTGTTGAACAACGTATTTTCCATGGGAGGGAAAGTCGCCGTCTCCGGTATCGTCGGATGGGACACCATGGGTAAATGGCTGATAGACAAGCTCGGAGAGATGGAGATAGATACGGCAGGCGTTATCGTGGAGGAGGCGCGCCCCACCATCGTCAAAACAAGGGTCGTCGCGCACAACCAGCAGGTAGTGCGCTTTGACAGGGAGGACAAGAGTCCGGTTGCCCAAGACAGCCTTCAGAAAATTATAGCGTATATAGAATCGATGGAAGACGACCTGGGGGCGGTGATCATCTCGGATTACAATAAGGGGGTCTTCTCGGAACAACTCGTCAGAGAGATACGGGAGATAACGTCAAAACGGGGAATCATACTGTGCATCGACCCCAAACAGAGTGATTTTTCCCTGTACCGCGGGTGCGACCTGATAACCCCGAACTACCAGGAGACGGAGCGCGCGCTCGGCAGGGAGATCGAGAGCAGAGAGGATCTTATACGGGGTGGTGCCGCGCTTATCAGGGATTTTGATTTCAGGGCTCTTTTGGTAACGATGGGCGAAGAGGGAATGGCCCTCTTTGAACATGACGCCGACATTACACACATTCCCGCTGTCGCCAGAGAGGTCTTCGATGTAACGGGCGCAGGCGATACGGTAATAGGGGTCTTTGCCCTCTGCCTTGCGGCTGGGGCGACATTCACGGAGGCCGCCGTTCTTGCGAATCACGCGGCCGGCATCGCGGTCGGCAAGGTCGGAACGGCACCGGTCTACCGGGATGAATTGAAGAAGGCGCTATGAGCAGGCCAGCCCCCCCCGATCCGGTAAAGATAGTATCCAGCGTCTTCTCCGGGAGCACGGACACACTGAACAAGGCCATAAAACTCCTATCCGGGAGGTTAGGAGAAATTGATTACGTAAGCGCCGTGTTGCCCTTTGCATACACCGATTACTATGCGAGAGAATCGGGGACTTCCCTTGTCAGGCGTTTTATCTCTTTTGAAACCCTTGTGCCCCCTGACACGCTCCCCGACATAAAGCTGTTCACGAACGGGGTGGAAGAAAAATTCGTGAGTGATGGCAACCGGCTTGTCAATATAGACCCGGGGTATCTGTCTCAGGCCCATTTGATCCTTGCCACGGGAAAGGCCTACACACATCGTCCTCATATCAAGGACGGCATATACGCCGACCTGACCCTCATCTTCGTGAATCATACCTTCCGGAGGCTCGAGTGGACCTATCCTGATTATGCGGATGAGGACACCATAGTGATGTTCAACAATATACGAGAGAGATATGCCTCACAACTGGCCCGGAAAAGAGTGCAAAAAATCACGTAACGGTGTAACAATACACACAGCATGAACTCAGGAGAAAAATCTATGATACGAAGCATGACAGGCTACGGAAGGGCGGAATCCGTCTTTGCGGGGAAAACACTGGCCGTAGAAATCAAATCCCTCAACCACAGAAACCTTGAAAGCAGCATACGGCTCCCTGCCTTTCTCACCGCCCTGGAGATACAGATCAAAAAGAGGGTGGGAGAGCGGATCTCCCGGGGAAGAGTTGAGGTGAACGTCAGGATAGATTCCGATCCTAGTGCAAATGGCGGAGACAAACTGGAGGCAAATATTCCCCTCATCAACAGCTATTATGACCTGCTGACCAGCCTGAAGGAATCGCTAAATCTTACCGACGAGATAACTTTGGGAACCCTTGTCAAGCTGAAGGGCGGCATTTATACGTCGGAAACAGAGATCGCCCCTGAGCAAATATGGAGCACCATAAAAGAGGCACTGGACGATTCCCTTAACTCCCTCGTGCAGATGAAGGAGGCTGAAGGCAGGCTCCTCTATGAAGATTTCACTGCACGTCTCGACACAGTCACAACCGGCATAGAGGCATTAAAGAAACGGGCTCCGGAGGTGGTTAAAAACTACCAGGAGAGGCTTTCGGCCCGAATCCGGGAACTGGCGGAAGGCACGGAATGCGATGAATCAAGACTGATCCAGGAAGTTGCGATAATGGCGGAAAAGAACGATATCACCGAAGAGATAGTCCGCCTTGAAAGTCACATCAAACAGTTTGGCGAGATGCTGGACAGCGATGAGGCCATCGGCAGAAAAATGGATTTTCTGCTACAGGAAATGCACAGGGAAATAAATACGATCGGCTCCAAGAGCAACGACCTGAACATATCCGGCATCGTCATAGAGATAAAGACGGAACTTGCCAAGCTGAGGGAACAGATCCAGAATATCGAGTAGATGGTTCCGGGTTCCAGATCATCAGGATAACAGTCCACGGTTATCGGTTTACAGTTTGAAGCATTTTGGATATTGATTTCAATTCTCTGTTTTTTCAACCGTGAACCGATAACTGCAAACCGTAAACGTTTACCCATCGGAGTTTGAACACCATGAAGCAGACAAAACCGAAGGGACTTCTTATGGTCGTCTCCGCCCCCTCAGGCGCCGGAAAGACCACTCTATGCAAAAAGCTCCTGGCTGAATTTCCCGATCTGCGCTTCTCCGTGTCCTGCACGACACGTCCTGCCCGAAAGAGCGAGGAGAACGGCAGGGATTACCACTTCATCTCCACGGAAAATTTCACGCAGAGAAGGGCAACCGGCGAATTCGTGGAGTGGGAAGAGATCTACGGCCATTTTTACGGAACACTCAAGAAAGATATAGAGGATATCATCACACAGGGCCATGACGTTATTCTTGACGTCGATACGAAAGGGGCCCGCAACGTAAAGGCACTGTATCCCCAGGGTATCTTCGTCTTCATTATGCCTCCATCCGTGGAAATTCTGAAAGAGAGATTGAAAAACCGCGGTTCGGAAACTGACGATGTTATAAGGAAGCGCTTCGACAAAGCCATGGAAGAGATACGAGAAAATGAATGGTATGATTATGTAGTATTTAATGATATAGTAAGCGATTCTGTAAATATACTGAGATCTGTGTATATAGCCGAAAAGAACGGAACATCTCGGCTACAAGGCAGAATAGCCGACTTTTATCGAATAACCGGAGGTATATGAACTATGGCACGAGTTACCGTAGAGGATTCCCTGGAAAAGGCAAGAAACAGGTTTGCCCTGACACACCTTACAACCCAGAGGACAAAACAGCTCCTGAGAAAATCTAAACCCCTCAGCATAAAGAAAAACAATCGGGAAATCGTTACCGCTTTGAGAGAGATAGCGGAAGGAAAGGTGAAATACACCCATCCCGAAATTCTCGACGCGCAATCGGCAGATGTTGAGATATCGGTAGATGTTGAGCCGGTTGAGCTCATAGAAAACAGCACGGATGTGGTCGAAGATGCAAACACCGAACAGAAGCCGTGAAAAACTGATATTCGCCCTTGATTTCGGAGAAGACCTGGGCGAGGCCGTCAGGTGGACCGACCTGCTGAAGGATCACGTGGGGATGTTTAAGGTAGGGAAGGAGGCCTTCACGCGTTTCGGCCCCCGGATCGTTTCGGACATACGGGAAAGGGGTGGAAATGTCTTTCTCGATCTGAAGTTTCATGACATCCCGAACACCGTAGCAATGGCATCCCAGGCCGCGGTTAAACTGGGCGTCTCCATGTTCAACATACACGCACTTGGGGGGCGGGAGATGATGGAGCGGGCGGTCGATTCCGTCAACAAGACTGCCAGCGTCCTGGGGGTCACCCCTCCGTTGCTCCTTGCAGTAACCGTTCTTACCAGCTTGAATGATTCCGACATCAAAGAGATAGGATTTGGATGCACCACAGGGGAACTTGTCCTGAAGCTCTCGGTATCAGCCAGGGACGCAGGGGTTCCCGGCGTTGTGGCATCAGCGCACGATGTCATTTCCATACGGAAGGCGTGTGGAGAAGACTTTATTATTGTAACCCCCGGTATACGCCCTGGCACCAAGGTCGCGGATGACGATCAGAAGCGGGTATTGACACCAAGGGATGCCATCGCCATGGGGGCGGATTACCTGGTTGTAGGCAGGCCCATACGGTTGGCCGATGATCCCGTGGCCGTAGCGGACAGTATTACCGAAGAGATATCCGAGGGGCTCCGTTAAGAGTTAACGTCCTACCCAGAGGAAAGGCGATGCAGGTAATCTACGGCGTTCATCCGGTAGAAGAGGCCCTGAAGGATGGCGGCAGGATAGAGAAAGTTTTCCTGACCAGAGAGGAAAAACGGGGCGGCACCCGGGAGATAGAGGAACTCGCCTCCCGGGGGAAAATACCCGTCGTCTTTACGGACAGAGAACACCTGAATACCGTCGCCGGCACACGGCATCACCAGGGCGTCGTTTGTATATGCGAGGAATACCGGTATACCGGCATCAATAAAATTCTCGGCAATTCAAAATCCCAAAAGAACTCTTTACTCCTCATCCTTGACGGCATAACAGACCCGCAAAACCTCGGATCGCTTATCCGGACAGCCCTTTGCTTCGGCGCTACCGGCCTGGTCATCCCGGAAAATCGAGCTGCTCCGGTTACCCCTTCCGTCATCAAGGCCTCAGCAGGAGCGGCCCTCCACCTCCCCATTGCCCGGGTGGTGAATATATCGAGAACAATCGACCGACTCAAAGAAGAGGGCTTCTGGATATACGGCACCGATGCCAGCTCCAGTGAAAGGCTCAGTTCTCAGGATTACAGCAACTATGTGGGTCTCGTACTGGGGAGCGAGGGGAAGGGGATACGTCCGCTGGTCAGAAAAAAATGTGATGTTCTGCTCTCCATACCCATGACAGGCCGTCTCGATTCCCTGAATGTATCCGTCGCCGGAGGTATTATGCTCTATGAAATAACTCGCCATTGGGACACGCTAACCCAAGTTTAACCCCATCCCGAGCACAACTACAGTAATATCGGGTGGTTGA
>CAYXUH010000008.1:0-29815 GCA_964468685.1 uncultured Syntrophaceae bacterium
TCATGCAGTTCACCTAACCACCTGTCCAGTTCATCAACAACCGGGGTCCACCCCTTCTCGATCAGCCGATGCACATGCCCGGCATATTCCCGGGCCTCTCGATTTTCCGGCTCTCTTTCCAGTATCTTGTCAATGACATCCCCGGCCATCCGGAAGTGTCCCTGTTTCACATAAAGCCGGGCCAGGGTGATGGTATAAAAGCTATCCGACAGGACAGGTTCAACGTCTTTCTCACCAGTAATTACAGTCTCCTCCAGCGAGGTTATCTTCTCAGATACGCGTCCCGCCGCTCCGGTGCCGGCATTCAGCTCTATAAACCTCACATAGGAGCGTATCGCCTCTTCAGTCATCCCCCGCCGCCGGTATGCGTCTCCCAGGACCTCGTATATCTGCGACTGATCCTGTACGATAGTATGCCACTGCTCAAGAATCTCTTCGGCCTCTTCCGGTCTGTCCATTCGGGCCCGGCACGATGCCCGGACAAGATGGGCGTCCAGATCCCCCGGAAAGCGCTTCAGCCTGGCATCCGCAAGGGCACTGGCATCATTGTAGCGCCCCTCGTCCATATCAGCCGCGGCATCCGACATGAAAACCTTTCTATCCCCAAGATATGTCTCGTCCATAACCTGCCATCAATTCGAGTCTTATTACCGACAATTTCCTGAAAAATCAATTGACATCATTCATGTCGCGGTGATATCTCTCTTACCCTTATTTGCAAGACTCTTTCAATGAAAATTTAATATGACTCAACCAAATATTCAATTCATAAAATACCTTTTTGTGGTATCACTGCTCTTGGCAAATATCCTGGCCTCCAAGATTATCATGGTGGGAGGATTGTTGCTCCCCGCGGCGATTATCCTGTATCCCCTCACCTTTCTCTTCACCGATGTGGTGGCTGAGGTGGAAGGGAAAAAGAGCGCCGGAGCCCTTGTCATGACGGGTTTTTATATGTCACTGTTCATGGTGCTTGTGATACTGGCCGGCAGGTTTCTCCCGCCGGCGGGATTCTGGAAACACCAGGAGGCATACAACATCATCCTCGGGTCGACACCCAGGATAGTCCTGGCATCCATGATTGCCTATCTGATCTCGCAGAATCACGACATATGGGCCTTTCACTGGTGGAGAGAAAAGACGGCGGGCAGACACCTGTGGCTGAGGAATACTCTTTCGACGATCGTATCCCAGATGATCGACTCCGTCCTGTTCATAGGCATAGCCTTCTGGGGCATAGTTCCTCCGGCGGCGATCGGCATGATGATTCTCAGCCAGTATATCGCCAAGGTGGGCATCGCCCTTCTTGACACCCCATTCTGTTATCTGTTAGTGAGGCGGTATGAAAGCAATAGAAAACATCTACAGGAAGCGTGAGTACGAGGTTGTTATACGGTTTCCGGAATTTACCTGTCTGTGTCCGATGACGGCGCAGCCCGACTTCGCGGAGATACTGATAACGTACGTGCCGGACGCCTCTCTGGTCGAACTCAAATCTCTGAAGATATACCTGAATTCCTACCGTGACCGGGGAATCTTTCATGAAGAGGCGGTCAATACCATCCTTGACGATTTTGTGGAAACGATACACCCCCGGAAGATCGAGGTGGCGGGCACCTTCAACGTACGTGGCGGCATACACACGACGGTACGGGCACAGCACCCCTGACCCACCATCACAGAAATAATGACGAACACCCCGCCAGAGGGGGTCATTCCTCTTCCGTGACTACCTTCGGAGTAATAAATATCAGGAGCTCCCTTTTATCAGTGCTGACCGTCTTGTATTTGAAGAGCCAGCCCAGAACGGGTATCTTGGACAGCCCCGGAACACCTGACAGAGTCTCGCTTGCAACCGTCTTATATACGCCGCCGATAACAATCGTGTCCCCGTCCCTGACTACCACGGTTGACTCCACCGAACTGGTGTTGATGGGGGGGTTATCGATGCGCAGTCCTGTTGTGGCATCGGTCTCCCAATCCGCGTAATCGTTACTGGCATTCACCTGTATGGAGACCCTTCCCTCGTGGGTGATCGTCGGCGTCACCTCCAGCTTCAGGGTCGCCTTCTTGAATGCCGTCGTTGGATTGCCATCTGCATCGAGAACCCTGTACGGAATCTCCTCGCCCTGTTGTATCGTGGCCTTCACGCTATCGAGCGTGGTGACCTTGGGGGATGAGATGATCTTACCGTCACCGGTGGCTTCAAGGGCCGACAGCTTGGCATCCAGGATCATCCTGCTCGTTCCGTACAACAGGCCAATCGCCGGTGTGGTAGCGGCAACGGCCGATGGAAAATTGACCGCAACATTGCTGCCGGTCAGGCCTATCCCCGAACCGCCCGGGATTGCGGTCACGGTACCCGAGGCCCCGCTCCCCATCCCCATGGCGAAATTCCCCGACGCAAGACCGGCACCCCACCTTACGCCCAGTTCCTTGGCAAAGGTTGTGTTCACCTCGACGATCTTTGCCTCTATGGAGATCTGTTTGAGCCTGCCCTGAGCCACATCCTTCTTTTTCTGCTCCTCTTCGGCCTTTTTGAGTTCTTCAAGGGGCAAAACCGTTATTACCTTCCCCGACTGTTTCTTCCCGAGACCGTTTATCTCCAGGAGGGCATCGAGGGCCTGATCCCAGGGGACATTCTTCATGTGTACCGTCACCTCGGCTTTGACATCAGGACCCGCGATGATACTCAGACCGCTTATCTCCGATAACAGCCTGAACACGCTCTTTATATCGGCGTCCTGAAAATCGAGGGAAACCTCTTCACCGGTGTACTGACTGCCTCTCTCCAGCGACAGCTCATTGTCTCGGGGCGTAGCAGAATCCTTCTCTACCCGAGGTCTGGAGAGGTTTTGGATGGCATTTGTCTCATCAGGAGCCGCTTCGTAGGAGCGGGCTGCGACATCGAAATCGACAACGACCCGCTGACCGTCTTTTTTGTACCGGTAAGGAACCATCCTTTTTAAAATAAGTCGCGCGCCGGCCGTCTCTACCCCTTCCGTTACCATGTTATAGAGAACTGCCCGCTGAAGGACTCTCAGGCCGTTACCCCTGTACTCCTTTTTCGTCCCCTCGGCCACGGACACACCCCTCAGCGTTATCAACACTGTGGTGTCCGATTCCCTCGATATCTCAAAATCGGGTGCATCGGAAAGGAGTATGGACACACGCTCTTTCCCCTGTATTTTCTCAAGAACCACGTCCCTGATAACAACGGCGCCGCCTGCATCGTTTTCAACCTGCCCCCGCTCGGGAGAAGGTCCCGCGGAGGCCTTGTCTCCGACGGTGGCACAGCCGGAGGGGAACAGCAGCCCCATGATGAAAAAAAGGACAAAGGGAGTTATGGTTTTCTTTGGTTTCATGGATTTCCCCCATTTTTCTTGAGCGCAAGGATGACTCGTTCCGTGTGTACCTCTCCGGAAAAATCTTTTATCTTCTCCACCACGACCACACTGTCGGGGAGTATCTTCACCACCCGGCCCCCATTGACCCCGAGAGGGGTGCCCCTGCGAAGGGTATACCGTTTCCCTTCAGGGGTCTTCACGATGGCAATCTTTTTGCCTGCGGTCCAGACAATCCCGGTAAGACGAAACTCGCCTACGGCAAATCTCTGCAGGGGGGGGAGGGGGACGGCCTCGACAACCTCTTTTTTTCCTGCCACTATCTCAATAAAGGGCTTGAAGGGATCCGATTTTCCCTCCGGGTCATATCTATAGGCGCCGGGATCCGTTCCTCCCGTATCGGCACACAGAACCGGGGCCGTTACAGGAAAAAGAAACAGCGCCGCAACTACCGCGGCAGTCCACCGTAGCAGAGGGTTATGTCTTGTTTTCATCCGGCTTTTCATTCGCCTCTTCCATAAACATGTATATCTTCATAGAGCAATCGGCCTCGAGGGGGTTCCCTCCGGCGTTTTTTCCCGCCCCTTTTTTGATTTCAACATCTGTTATGGTCACTATGCGCGGGAGGTGTGCCACGCTGTCGAAGAAAACGGCGATATCATTGTACCGTCCCGTAACGGTAATCCTGACCGGTATCTCGGCATAAAACTCCTTTGGAACGGGGGTCATCGGCTCGAAAAGGATGAAATCGAGTCCGGCGTCCCTCCCCGCTTCGGAGACGGAGGTGAGCAGGCGTGGAATCTCCTTCCGCTCCGGGAGCTTGGCCAAAATGGTTTCCAGGTTCTCCTCCAGTGCGGCTATCTCTGTTTTATGCCGCTCTATCTGTCCCACCACGCGCTGTCGCGCCTCTATCTGGCGGTTGATGGTTTCCTGGGTATCTCCCAGTTGGGTCTTCCTCTCGGAAACTGGCTGAAAGAAATAAAACCAGTAGAAATAACTAAGGAGGAGGAGCATGCCAAGGAGTATCATCAGCTTCTTCCCGCCGGACAAGCGCTGTATGTCATTCAGGTCTATCGCCATCCGTCATTCCTTTTCCGCCGAGCACAGGAGGACAAACCCCATCAGCCGTACCCCTGAGACAGTCGTCTGTCTCGACGCTATCAGGTCTACCGTCCCGATATAGGGAGAGTCTTCGAGCCTTTTCATAAATTGTGCTATCGCTGGATTGTTGACGGCCACTCCCTCCACCCGCAGTTTACCGCCCTTTTGGGTGATGCTGGTGAGCCATTCACTCTGCGGTAAAATCCTGGAGGCAAGCTCATCCATGATATGCACCGAATAATCTCGACCCCTCTCAAGATCCTTTATGATCCCTATCTTTCTTTCCAGCGTTTCCTTGTCTGTCTTGAGCTTCTCCAGGTTTCCCGTCACCGTGGTAAGTTCGTTCAGTCGGACGCGCGCTGATTCGACCTCGACCTCCAACCCCGCGAGACCCGTATTCATATGAAGATAAAGAAGGAGCAGGAGGAGAAAGAACAGGGTGAGGGAGGCCACCCCAATGACAATCTGGCGCTGGGCACTTGCCTTCTTCTTTTCTTCCCGATAGGGGAGGAGATTAATTCGTATCATCAGTCCTCCACCCTCCTGAGGGCCAGACCAACCCCGATGGCAGCGGTGGGGCCTATTTTTCGTATATACGAAGGGTTGAAAACATTTTTGTCGTACAGTACATTTTTGAAGGGATCGAATATCTCCACTTCACAGTGGAATATTTCTTTCATGGCGTCAGTTATTCCCGGAATTCCCGCACAGCCACCACTGAGAAGGATACGGCCGACAGGCGATCCGCTCACCGTCGAGCTGAAATAATCGAAAGACCTCCCTATCTCCAGAAAGATGGGCCCAAGGTAATCGAGAACCTTTTCTCCCGTGTCACCCTCCCCGCCTGAGCCCTCAAGCTTTATCATCTCGGCTTCCTCGAAAGAAATATCAAGCTTATCTTGCAGGACCCGCGTGACGGAATCTCCCCCCGACATAATATTTCTTGTGAAGACAGATTCTTCGTCCCTGATGATATTGATATTGGTTATGCTCGCGCCGACATTGACCAGGGCAATGATATCATCGGTCGCAAAATCATAGTTCTCCTCATAGGCCGCCTCCAACGCGAAGGAATCAACATCCATTACCACCGCCCGTGCCCCCGCCTTCTCGATCGCATAGGCATAACTTTCAGTAACGTCCTTCTTCGCGGCAGCGATAACAACCTCTACCTGGTTGGGATCGTTATCCCGCTGGCTGTATATGTGAAAGTCGAAATTTACATCCCGGATGTCGTCAAAGGGCAGATATTCTCCGGCCTCATCGATTATAAGATCGCGCAGTTCCGCCTCTTCCATCCTCCGGAAAACAGCCTCTTTAATCATGGCGACATGCCCCGAGAGAGCCGTTATGACATTTTTCCCCCCGTATTGGGACACCTTGACAAGTTCCTTTATCTTTTTGACGAGGGCATCATGATCCCTGATTAACCCCTTTTCTATAATACCTCTTTCCAGGACTACCTGCGCAAAGCGTTGCAGGGCCCACCCCTCCGGGGCATCCTTCAACTCGACAAGCCTGATGCAGCTTGATCCTATGTCGACTCCCGCAACCCTTCTGCTTCCGGAAAACAGTTCTTTTACTGAAAACATGCGGTCCCCACGCTTAATCGATAAATTGATAGACCCTGTCGCCCTGCTTTACCATTCCGAGCTCTCTTCTCGCCACTGCCTCAATGGAGCGCACATCACCCTTGAGGAGCCCTATCTCTCTTTTCAGCTCCCTATTCTCACTGAGAATAGCCTCATTGGTTTCTTCAAGGGCCACCTGTTTTTCCTTTAACGTACGATAGTCCATCAGTCCTCTGTCTCCGAAGATTATGTGGAGCACAATGACAATAATGAAAATCCCGAACAGAACCCTGACAATTTTCATACGGCACCTTTTCCCCACAGGGAGCAACCATCCTGTCTGTTAAATAGCAACAAACATGTCACCTTGATCCTTATCTCCGCGTATGCCGTGGGTTCAAGCATCACACGAGGTTCCGGGCACCCACAAGAACAGGGGCGATATCTACCGGGTACTCTTCAACCCCTCCATACAAAAGGGATTTCTTCTTTCCCTTCGTCTGGGGGGAATTCCCTGTCTGCAACAGCATCTCGGCCATCACAATCCAGGGGGAAAGGATTCCGACACAATACCCTGTCTCCTTGTCTCTCTTTCACCATAAAAAACGGTGTTTTTCACCGCAAAAGCAGTATTTTTTTATATGGTTGACGTCTATTCATACAACTGGCAACCCGGATATCGCATCAGGCCCCGTCGGAAGGGAGAAGCTGTTGAGGTTCACCCAAAAGGAATTCTCCCTTTTCAATCCAATCCTTAAGGATAGAGGCTATCTCTCTTGCCTTATAATAACTGGACATGGGTGCGGTAGGGATGACCCTGCCGTCAAGTTTTACCGTGCCGCTTCTTAGTTCTTTATAGCTTACCTCGCCTATACTCTTTGCGCTACCGTTCGGGTAGTCAACGCCATAGTCGTAGACCTGCGCATAGAGATCTTCATCTTTCACGGCCGTATACCGAACCATTTCTTCATTGAGTATCGGTATGGGCACACCTATCCCGACATAGAGGGATACCCCGTAGCCGAGCATGCTTGCCCCCACCAGCCACCGGGGATCCATCTCCTTGAGGTTCCCTACGGTCGCCAGCGTCCCCGCCCCTTCCTTTGGAACACCGTTTTCACCCCTCAGTACATTCGCGTTGTGCTGGGTGCCGGGCCAGGCCACAAACCCCTGGGCCCCGCAGAGGAATATCCGCGTCCCGATGCCGATGGTCTTGAAGTACGGATCATTAAAGAGGGGGCTGAGCTGTCCCGATGTGGAATAGGTCACGTTCGCCATGTCGGGCCTGAGCACGCCCATATAGGTATAGATAGTGCGGTCTGACATGTTCACCGCGCAGTTGTAATTTTGGTAGGCGTTCCGGGGATTGAAAAGGGTGGCATCCCTGAGATCGTGTATCGTAATATTCTTTTCATACCTGCGGGCGGGGTAACAATCCGTGCCGTAGGATTCGAGGCGCAGCTGAATGGCCTTCCCCGCAACAAGATCCTCCAGGACATGCCCTCCCCCGTAGTTGAATTCGCCCGGATGAATGCTGTTGAGGGGATCTCCCTCAACCACTTCGGTGGCCCCGATATAACAGTCCACAGCGGCTATTCCGCCGTAAGCCGGAACACCGTTGAGCCATACCTTCGAGGCCCGTATCTTGGGAGAGGTATGTCCGAAGTTGAGAAAGGCCCCCGATGAACACATGGGGGCGAAGGTCCCGGTCGTAACAACGTCCACCTCCCTGGCCGCCGCGACAGCACCTTTCTTTTCGGCAATACCTATGATTTCCTCGGCGGTGACGACAACAGCCCTGCCCTCTTTTATCTTCTCATTTATCTCTCTGTAGGTTTTATTGACCGTGTATTTTTTCATCTGACCAGCATCCCTTGCGCACCATACCATGCATTGTGGAAATACAACAAATCAGTAAATAAAACAATAAAAAACCCCTGTCATAGCAACAGACAGGGGCAAAAGACATTGAGTCCACCGGCTTTTTCAATAACCCTCCGGGCCTCTATGGTTATCCCGTATGACCGAACCCTCCCGCGCCCCTTCCCGTCGTCTCCAGGTCGTCGGCTGCCTCCCATGAGGCCCGGAAAACCCTGTGTATAACCATCTGAGCAATACGATCACTCCTCTTGACGACAAAGGGCTGGGCACCATGATTGATGATCAGGATCTTCACCTCCCCCCGGTAGTCCGCGTCTATGGTGCCGGGGGAATTCAACACGGTGACCCCCGCATCCACTGCCAACCCGCTTCGTGGCCGTATCTGGGCCTCGTAACCGGGGGGCAACGCGACGGCAATACCCGTGGGTATCAACCCCCTCTCGCCGGGGAGCAGGGTTACATCACCATCCACCGCCGCACAGATATCCATCCCCGCCGAGGCCTCCGTCATGTAACGGGGGAAGGGAATATCCCCGCCATGCAGCCTCTTGACGGAAATCGCTACGTTGTTATTCAAGGGCATCCTTCCTGCTCAACCGAATCTTCCCGCCCCTGTCGATATCGATGACCTTGACGCGAACCGTATCACCCTCGTTCAGGACATCGGTGACCTTCTCCACCCGTTTGTTGTCCAGCTGGGATATATGCACCAGTCCGTCCGTGCCGGGTAGTATCTCCACAAAGGCCCCGAAATCGAGGATTTTTTTCACCGTGCCCTCGTAAATTCTGCCGATCTCGGGCTCTTCGGTCAGCGCCTTGACCATCGCGACTGCCCGTGCCGATGATTCGCCGTCATTCGAGGCTATAGTGACCGTGCCGTCATCGTCCACGTTCATCGACACGCCTGTTTCACTGATAATCTGACGTATATTCTTTCCTCCGGTACCGATGACGTCCCGTATCTTCTCCTGCTTTACCACCATCGTGGTGATCCTCGGAGCCCACGGAGAAAGATCTTCCCGGGGGGCAGTCATCGTTTCATTCAATTTACCAATAATAAAAACCCTGCCATCTCGGGCCTGATACAGGGCATCCTTCAATATATCTCCCGAAAGCCTGTCGACCTTTATGTCCATCTGCAGGGCGGTGATCCCCTTCTTCGTGCCACATACCTTAAAGTCCATATCTCCCGCGTGATCTTCATCCCCAAGGATATCCGAAAGGATCACTACGTCATCACCCTCCTTCAGGAGCCCCATCGCAATACCGGCTACGGTATCTTTGACCGGGACACCGGCATCCATGAGCGAGAGAGACCCCCCACATACCGTTGCCATGGAGGATGAACCGTTTGAGGATAATATCTCGGAAACAAGGCGGATCGTATAGGGAAATTCTTCATGCGAAGGCAGGAGTGGAAGCAATGCCTTTCGGGCAAGGGCGCCGTGCCCTATCTCTCTTCGTCCGGGGCCCCTCAGGAACTTGGCCTCTCCTACGGAGTAGGGGGGGAAATTGTAGTGAAGCATAAACGTTCTCATCTCTTCCCCACCGATGAAGTCAATCCTCTGCTCATCCGAAGAGGTCCCCAGCGTAAGGGCGACAAGGGCCTGCGTCTCTCCCCTGCTGAACAGCCCGGAGCCGTGAGCTCTCGGGATAATACCGACCTCGGACGTGATCTGCCGTATATCCGTGTTGGACCGGCCATCGATCCTCCGCTTGTCCGTGAGGATCATGTTCCGTATGATCTCCCGTTCCAGATCCTCAAAAACACCCCCGGCCTTGGGGTCAAAGCCGGCCTCATCCTGGCTCAGCTCCTCCACCATCTTTTTCTTGACCTCGGCCCTCTGTGCGTACCGCTCCAGTTTTCTTCCCTCGCGATAGGCCTCCTGGAGTCCGGCATAGGCAGCATCTCTGACCCTCTGTCGGAGTTCCTCACTGATCTCATCCGGTTCAAACTCCCTCTTGGCCTTGCCCACAGCCTGGCAGACGGTATCCTGAAGCTCGATGGCCGGTCTCATTGACTCCAGCCCAAATGTGATGGCATCAAGGACCTCATCCTCAGGCACCTCAGAGGCACCCCCTTCGAGCATGACGAGATTGATATCAAAGGATCCCTCTCCACCGGCGGAAGGGATCTTCCTTCCAACAAGAAACAGTTCGAGATCGCTCTCCTCCATCTGCTCGGTCGAGGGGTTGCACACCAGTTCTCCATCCACCCTTCCCACTCGCACCCCCGCGATGGGGCCTTTGAAAGGGATATCTGACATACAAAGGGCCGCTGAGGCTCCAAGCATGGCTGCGACGTCGGAATCATTTTCAGTATCCACTGAAAGCACCGTCGCCACTATCTGGGTTTCATGAACATATCCCTCGGGGAAGAGGGGGCGTATCGACCGGTCAATAATTCGAGAGGTAAGGATCTCCTTCTCGTTGAGACGCCCCTCTCTCTTGAAAAACCCGCCGGGGATCTTTCCCGCGGCAAAGGTCTTCTCCTGATAGTCCACCGTCAGGGGCAGAAAATCCAGCCCCTCTCTTTTGGATTTAAGTGATACCGCCGTCACGAGGACAAGGGTGTCTCCATAGGCAACCAATGCGGAGCCATCCGCCTGCCCGGCGAGATAGTTTGTCGTGATAGACACATCTCTTCCCGCAAGAGCCGTTTTGAATACTTCTCTCATATTATTTAGTTACTCCTTTATTTTTATTATCTTCTCAATCCGAGACGTTTGATAAGTTCCCGGTACCGTTCTATATCCTTTTTCTTGAGATAATCGAGCATGCTTCTCCTCTGCCCCACAAGTTTCAGGAGTCCCCTCCGGGAATGATGGTCCTTCTTGTGGGCCTTGAAGTGCTCTGTCAGATACTCTATCCTTCCGCTCAGGAGGGCAACCTGAACCTCCGGAGATCCGGTATCGCCCTCATGGGTCTGATAATCAGTTATTATTCCTTTTTTTCTTTCTTCGTCTAGCACAGCAACCATCCTCCCTTATCGATTATATCACACACTTCTTCAGTTAATAACCCTCAAAATCTTGACCGCCTGCTGCCCGTCACCCATCAGAGAAAAATCCCCCGGAGAAAAAGACATCTTGGCAACAGCGACGATCCTGCCATCCTTTGTAGCAAATTTTATCAGATCTCCCCTCTCAGGCAAAGGGGTATTTTTATCCCTCAGGATGCCGCAATCGGGCTGATATCCCCTTCTTATCCTGTCTGCGGTCTCTTGATCAACAACAATCTTAACCAGCCCGGGGAGCATTTCCGCCAGGGGAATAGTATTTTTTTCAATAGCTTCAAGCTTTTCCCCATCAGCGAGACCCTCAAGCGATACGGCGTCTTCCAGACTGAAAGAGCCGCTCTTCGTCCTCCTGAGGTCAAAGAGGCAGCCTCCGCACCCCAACCTGTCCCCGATATCAGCACACAGCGACCGGATATAGGTGCCCTTCGAGCAGGAAGTATCAAAGGTCACATAGGGCATCCGTATCTCTGTCACCCTGATGTGATGTACCGTAACCTCTCTCACAGGAGGTTCAATGTCAACCCCCTGCCGCGTCCATTTATAGAGAGGCTTTCCCCTGAACTTGACAGCGGAATATTTCGGGGCCCTCTGCTCTATCCGTCCTACAAAACTCTCTACCGCCTCCCGTATCTCTTTTTCCTGGAGACGGGGCTCACAGCGGACCAGTACCTCGCCCTCTCTGTCAAGGGTGTCTGTCCTGACACCCAGGAGCATCGTGGCACGATACTCCTTATCATCATGTAACAAAAACTGTGAGAGTTTCGTCGCCTCATTGATGCAAACGGCAAGGACTCCCGTTGCTAACGGGTCGAGCGTTCCCGCATGTCCAACCTTCTTCGCCCTGAGCAGTTTTTTGACATCGCGGACGATGTCGTGAGACGTCCTGCCGGACGGTTTGTCAATGATCAATACTCCATCCATATCAAAGACTTTACACCGGGAGACCTTCGTTACATCGACGCCGCTATCGCATCGAGCACCATCCCCCTGACGGTTTCAAAATTTCCTTCAACCCTGCAGGCGGAGGCATTCCTGTGTCCCCCCCCTCCCAGTTTGCCCGCTATCTTTTCCACATCGACAGATCCCTTGGATCGCAGGCTTACCTTAAACCGGTCGTCCGAAACCTCGTAACAGCAGACAGCAATTTCAACACCCTGTATCGAACGGACTATATCGACAAGACCCTCTGTGTGTTCCGGAAGAGCACCTTCCTCACGGAGCATCTCCTGTGTGATAGAGACAACCCCCACCCTTCCCCCCTCATACAATTGCAGGGTGTCCAGGACCTTTCCCATCAGCCGAATCTGCACGGCAGATTTGGTCTCATAGATGTTTTCCGCTATGTATCGGCAGTCCGCCCCCATCTCCACCAGATCGCCCGCGATCCTAAAGGTGGCGCTCCCCGTGTTCGAATACTGGAAACTCCCGGTATCCGTGAGAATGGCCGTGTAGAGGTTCGTCGCAATGTCTCCGGTGATTCTAATCCCCATATGCGTCAGAAGGCGATGGATCATCTCCCCCGTGGAACTCGCCTGGGAGTCGGTCAGCAATATCTTTGAAAAGGTGCCGACGGAGGCATGGTGGTCAATATTGACGATCTTTTGTATAGAGCCTATCCTGCCCTGCTCGTCTCCGACCCTCGAGATATCACTGCAATCAAGGACGAATACCGCGTCAAAACCGTCGACGGCGCCCAGAGAATGGACAATCGTCTCCGAACCGGGGAGAAATCCGTACACGGCTGGCGTCGTATCCTGATTATACACGACGGGATTCTTCCCCATACCCCGCAGCACATGGTACAGGGCAAGCTCGGATCCCAGGGCATCGCCATCCGGTCTCACGTGGGCCGTAATGAGAAAGGTGGTGCCGGAATGTATAACCTCGGCAATTTCATCAAACATCTTTTTCTATCTCCGCCAGCAGCCGGTTAATGCGATCCCCATATTCAAAAGATTCATCAAAGGTAAACTTGATTTCAGGGACATAGCGAAGCCGCAACCGTTTTCCCAGTTCTCTTCTCAGAAAACCGGCAGCCCGGTGAAGACCTTCCATTGTCTCGTCGCTGCAGGCGTTCTCCCCCATCCGGACAAAAAAGACCCTCGCCTGTCGGAGATCATCCGTCACCTTAACACCGGTAATCGTTACCTTCTGTACCTGCGGATCGTTGATCTGCTTCAACAGAATATCCGAAATCTCAGCCTTTATGAGATCGGCGACCTTATCAGCTCTCTTGAAACTCA
The DNA here is from genome assembly GCA_964468685.1 of uncultured Syntrophaceae bacterium. GTDB lineage: Bacteria > Desulfobacterota > Syntrophia > Syntrophales > UBA2210 > UBA6078. The sequence continues at coordinate 13,160 of CAYXUH010000008.1, forward strand.
TCGATTATATAATCCCCACAGCCATTCAAGGCGTCAGAGATACTGTACATCTCTATCGAAACATCCACCACGTCGGCCAGATTCAGCCCTTCTATAAAATTCACAACCTTATCCATCTTTGAATTTACAAAACCTCTCTCGTTTCCCACTACGCTGAACCCGATCCGGCATCTTTTCCAGTCATTATATGCCCCCACCTCTGCTATGGAAACATTAAACGTGTTCTTTGCTCTCCCCAGGATCCTCCGCACCACCGATCTCTTTTCTTTCAAAGATCTGCTCCCTCCGACAACGATGTCCACAATTCCCGCACCGACTACCATCAGGAAACAACCCTCAGCACAACAAAAACCGTACATAACGGAGAGGGGGTTCTACAGTTTTCTGGCTATTGCCTCTCGCGTATACGTTTCTATGGCATCCCCTTCTCTGATATCATTAAAGCCTTCTATCCCGATACCGCATTCGAATCCGGAAAGCACCTCCTTGGCATCATCCTTAAACCGCTTGAGCGAAAGGAAGGTCCCGTCATGAATAACCACCCCGTTTCTCAGGAGCCTCAACCGGGCATTCCTGACCAGCTTGCCGTCGGTTACGCGGCTTCCCGCAATCGTGCCGATCTTTGACACCTTGAATACCTGAAGTACTTCGGCGCGTCCCTGAACGGCCTCCTCATACACCGGGTCAAGGAGCCCTTCCATGGCATTGCGTACATCGGAGATGGCATCATATATGACATCGTAGAGCTTGACACTCACGCCTTCCTTCTCGATAGTCTCCACGACCCTCGCGTCAGGTCTGACCTTGAACCCGATGATGATCGCGTCGGACGCCGATGCCAGCATAACGTCCGTCTCGGTAATCGCGCCCGCTGAGTGGTGGATCAGGTTCAGCTTCACGTCGTCCGTGCTGAGTTTCAGAAGGGCCTCCGAAAGGGCCTCCACCGACCCCTGAACATCCGCCTTAATAATAACATTCAGCTCCTTGGCGCCCTCCTGAATCCGCTCATACAGCTGCTCAAGGGTTATCTTTGAGGTTTTGGTGAGCTCTCTCTCACGCTCTTTTCTTGACCAATGTTCACCGATGGCTCGCGCCTTTTTGTCATCCTCGACACAGACAAAGTCCATGCCGACCTGCGGCACGTTGGAAAAGCCTACGACCTCTACCGGCATGGAAGGCCCCGCCTCCGTAACTCTGCGACCTTTATCGTCGGTCATGGCGCGCACCCTGCCATACTCCATCTTGGAAACAACGGCATCGCCCTCCCTCATGGTCCCCTCCTGGACGATGACCGTGGCGACCGGGCCCCTCCCCCTATCGAGTTTTGCCTCCACGACGATTCCCCGCGCCAACCGGTCCGGGTCTGCCGTGAGCTCCATGACATCGGCCTGGAGAAGGATCAGCTCCATCAACTCCTCTATACCCGTCTTCTGCTTCGCCGAAACCTCCGCGTAGATGGTACTCCCTCCCCATGCCTCGGGTACAAGCTCGAATTCCGCAAGCTGCTGTTTTATCCTTTCCGGGTCGGCATTCGGCTTGTCAATCTTATTGACCGCAATGATGATAGGAACACCGGCAGCCCGGGAATGATTGATCGCCTCAACCGTCTGGTCCATAACGCCATCGTCAGCGGCAACCACCAGCACCACGATATCGGTTACCTGAGCCCCCCTCGCCCTCATTGCCGTGAAGGCCTCATGCCCCGGCGTATCCAGAAACACGATATCTTTTTCGTTGATACGCACATGATACGCCCCTATCGCCTGGGTGATGCCCCCCGACTCGCCCTCTATAACGTTCGTCTGCCGTATCACATCCAGGAGTGAGGTCTTGCCATGATCGACATGACCCATAATGGTCACCACGGGAGCCCTCGGCTTGAGGCTGGCGGGCAAGGATTCCTCCCTCTGTATGACATCCGCATACTCCGCCCCGACAGATTCCACCTGATATCCGAATTCACCGGCAACGAGAGTCGCGGCATCGATGTCTATCGACTGATTGATCGTCACCATCATGCCAAGCGAAACAAGCTTACTGATCAATTCACCGGCCTTGATTCCCATCTTCCTGGCGAGGTCACCTATCTTGATGGCGTCTTCTATCTTTACCCTTCTCTTGATCGCCTTGGGGGTTGTGATCTCGGTCGCCTTTATCCGGGTGGAGGAGAGAACCTTTTCTTCCTTCCAACTCCTGCGCGCTTCCTGGGATTTTCCTCGTCTGGATCGTTTCCCCTTCTTCTCGAACTGTTGTTTGAGGAAGGTCTTCTTTTTCCGGACATCCTCCCCCACATGCACCTCAACCGGCTTCTTCATCTTGTGTGATGGTTTCGGTGGCGTTTTTTCCTCTTTTTTGGGTGCAGGGTTGGTCTCCTGAGGCGGCACGACCACCTTCTCCCGTGGGGGCCCAATCTTCGCCTCCGGGGGCACGATCTTCGGTTCTTTCTTTACGGCCGCCCGGACGATTGTTGCGGAAGTCCTGCGCGGTTTTTTCTCCGGCACCACCCTCTTTGCTTTTTTCTCGTCTTCTTTTTCCGGACCTTCAGTTGGCGCCGCCTCTTTCCCCTTTGTCCCTTTCTCCTTTGTTCCTTCTTCCCCTATCGCCTCTTTCTTCTCCGCCTCTATTGCCCCTTCCGACTCTGGCTGAGGTTCAACAGGGGTCTCCTCAACCTCGGGGGTAGCCTGCCGTACCGCCCTCCTCCTGATGACCGTCCTCTTAACTCTTTCTTCTACGATCGCGTCCTTCTCGCCCAGCGAAAACTCCGTTCGCACCCTTTGGGCATCGGCCTCTTCAAGGGAACTGGAATGGGCCTTGACGGCTATTCCGAGTTTTTCCAGCCGGATGATAAGATCTTTGTTATCTATGCCAAGCTCTTTGGCTAACTCGTAGACTCTTATTTTGGACATTATGGAAACTCCTGATTGCCTTGGCGGCAGCATACGGACAGTCTTTACATATCTCCAGACAGGCTCTCGCCGTCTTTGTTATCGATAATCTTCTTTGCCTCTTCGATCCAAGTGGTTGCCTTCTTCTCGCTGATCCCCTTTATGGAGCTGAGCGCCTCGGGTTCCGATGAAGCCACCATCGCGACGCTTTTGAATCCTTCCTCATAGAGAAGATCGGCCGTACGTTCACCGATGCCGGGGATATTCATGAGAGAGGTGTGCCCCTCTTTTTCAGCTTCCGCCACGCCTGTTTCGTTTTTGACATCAATCTTCCAGCCGGTAAGCCTGGCGGCCAATCTGACATTCTGGCCGGCCCTCCCGATCGCCAGGGAGAGCTGGTCATCCGGTACGATAACCTCCATGGTCCGGACATCTTCATCCATATACACCCTGTCCACCTTGGCCGGTGACAGGGCATTGCACACGTATCGCACCGGATCTTCAGAACAGGGAACAATGTCTATTTTTTCTCCTCGCAGCTCCTGCACAACACCCTGCACTCGTGATCCCCTCATGCCGACGCACGCGCCGACCGGGTCAATGTCTCTGTCTTCCGACCGGACGGAGATCTTGGTCCTGTTTCCGGGCTCTCTCGCTATATTGACAATTTCTATCAGCCCTTCTGATATTTCGGGAACTTCCATTTCAAAGAGGGCCCTGACAAGACCGGGGTGTGTCCTGGACAGCAGTATCTGGGGACCCTTGGATATTCTCTTGACATCGTATATATATGCGCGTACCCGCTCCCCCCGCCTGAACGATTCTCTCTTTATCTGTTCGGACTGAAGGATAATCCCCTCCGACATGCCGAGGCTGACAATGATGCTCCCCCCCTCGAACCTCTGTACAAAACCATTGACCAGTTCGCCTTTTCTGTCTTTGTACTCCTCGTAGACGTTGTCACGCTCGGCATCCTTGACCTTCTGAATGATAATCTGTTTGGCCGTTTGAACGGCAATCCTCCCGAAGGTGTCCGTCTCTATCTTTATCCCGAGGCTGTCTCCCGGCTCAGCATCTTCATCCAGGGTTGCGCGTGCCTCTTCCAGGGATATATGTGCTTCGGGATTCAGGACGTGCTCTACCACTGTCTTAAAGAGGAAGGTCTCCATCTCTCCGGCTTCCTCGTTGTAATTCACCTCAAGATCCAGGTCCAGCCCCAGCTTCTTCCGTGCTGCGGTCAAGACGGCTGTTTCCAACGCATCTACGATTATTTCCTTGTCTATGCCTTTTTCCTTTCCCATCTGTTCGATGAGACGTTTAAGATCTGGCAACATGTTACCGGTCCTCCGAGCTTAAATTGACGGCTTCGTAAAAAATGAACCCTTTCCGATGCATCGGGATCATACTGTCATCCAATCCCGACCTCCCCCAAAAGTGTCAAATTTCATATTTAAGATTTGCCTTTACGACCATACTGCGCGGTATGGTATACAACATTCCCTTCACATCTATGACCAGGCTCTTTTCTCCCTCGTTATCAAGGAATTTAACCAGCCTTCCCTTGAAATTCTTCTTCCCCTCTATCTTTTCGGCAACGAGAATCTTGACCTGGCATCCTTCGTACCGCATAAAATCCCGGTCCTTCGCAAGGGGCCGGTCAAGGCCGGGGGACGATATCTCCAGGTCGTACGGACCGGGAGGGGTCTCATGAATATCGAGGACATCTCCGGCCTCACCACTTATCATAGCGCAATCATCGAGGGCCACTCCCCCCTCTTTGTCGATATAAATCCTGACCATCCAGCGGGATGGTCCGCGCAGGCATTCAACGTCAACCAGTTCCATCTGTTCAGATTCGACAATCGGTTCAATCAGACCCACTATTTTTTCACGGTATGTTTGATCCGTTTCGACCATTGTGCCCCTCAAAAACAAAAAAGCGGGCAGAGCCCACTTCTCGGGTACCACTAACATAACGATGATTCTTTTGCAACCGAAAAGATTGGAGCGGGCGATGGGATTCGAACCCACGACATTCAGCTTGGGAAGCTGACATTCTACCCCTGAATTACGCCCGCTCAACAATTCTACACACCGCGATTTAGGCGACCACGCGTCTTTTGTCAAGACTTTTTTATCTTTACCGTGCCGATCCTCTTCGTTATCGACTTCCCGTGCGCCTCAAGACCTTCAATCTCGGCGAATCTGGCCGTCTTGGGACCATAGGCCTCAAGGGCCTCATCGGAAAAGGAAATGACGCTCATCCTCTTGATAAAGTCATAGACTCCGAGGGGTGAAGAGAACCTCGCCGTCCCCCCCGTTGGGAGGATATGATTCGGGCCGGCGATATAATCCCCTAGGGCCTCGGGAGTATACGGCCCCAGGAATACCGCCCCCGCGTCTGTGATCTCGCCCAGGAGGGCCTTGGGGTCCTCCACAACCAGTTCAAGGTGCTCCGGCGCGAGACGATTCGCGATATCTATCGCCTCATCGATATCGACTGTTACAATCGCCGCACCATACTGTTCCAGGGCCTGTGCGGCTACCGGACTGTGCAGTTCCTTTACCTGCCTCCGGGCCGCTACGGCAACCTTCTCAGCAAAATCCCCGTCCGGCGTCAGGAGAATGGCACCGGCCATCGGGTCATGTTCGGCCTGGGACAAGAGATCGGCGGCTATTATATCCGGCGCTGCCGTGCCAGCGGCGATAATTACGATCTCGCTCGGACCCGCTATCATATCGATCCCCACCCTGCCATAGACCATCCTTTTCGCTGTAGCCACATAGATATTACCGGGACCGACAATCTTATCCACCCGCGGGACGGACTGTGTTCCACAGGCAAGCGCGGCTATGGCCTGCGCGCCTCCTATCTTGAAGATCCGGTCCACACCGGCCAGTCTCGCGGCAACGAGGACCAGGGGGCTCATCTCCCCCTCCTTCGCGGGAGAGACAAGGATAATCTCTCCGACACCCGCGATCTTCGCCGGCACCGCTGCCATCAGCACGGTGGACGGATATGTCGCCCGGCCGCCCGGCGCGTAGATTCCGACACGACTGAGGGGGCGTATCACCTGCCCGAGTTCTATCCCTTCATCATCTACATAGGACCATGACTCCGCACGCTGCCGTTCGTGAAATGCCGCTATCCTCGCCGCAGAGAGCTTGAGGATTTCCACATCGCCGGGAGCAACCGCGCTGAACGCCGCATCTATATCGTCCGGAGAGACCTCGACCGTACGGGGGGTAAGGGACATGCCGTCAAACCTTCGCGTGTATTCAAAGAGGGCATCGTCCCCCCTCGCCTCAACATCATCCAGGATCCCGGCCACGACATCCTCCACGTCCTTAGGGACGCGGTTTTTCCGGTTTACAATGCGGCCCAGCTCCTCGGCGAACGCCTTGTCCTGTGTGCTGATAACCCTCACGACCCCCCCTTCACCCTCCTGATATCGGCCCCAAGAGAAGACAGTTTTTCTTCGATATGTTCATATCCCCGGTCCAGGTGATAGATTCTGGATATCTCGGTCGTCCCTTCGGCCACCAGACCGGCAAGGATAAGCGAGGCGGAGGCCCTCAGGTCCGTCGCCATCACCGGGGCACCGCGGAGACTGGAAACGCCCCTCACAATGGCGCTGCTCCCGTCAACGGTTATGTCCGCCCCCATTCGTATCAGCTCATTCACATGCATGAACCGGTTTTCAAAGACGGTCTCTTTGATGATGCTGCTCCCGCCGCCCCGAGACATCAACACCATCATCTGCGCCTGAAGATCCGTGGGAAACCCGGGATAGGGGAGTGTCTTGACGTCTACACTGGTTATCTTCCGGTCGCTCACGACCCGAAGGCCTCCCTCTATGGGGGTAACCTTCACGCCCGTCTCTTTCAATTTGGCTATGACCGTGTCGAGGTGATCCGGTCGACACCCCAGGACATTGACATCCCCCCCGGTGAGCCCCGTTGCTATCATATAGGTTCCCGCTTCAATCCGGTCGGGGATGATATCCGCTTCAACCGGTCGGAGGGTGTCTACCCCTTCGATCTCTATGACATCGGTACCCGCCCCCTTGATCTTCGCCCCCATGCCGGTGAGGACATTCGCAAGATTGACAACCTCCGGTTCACTGGCCGCATTTTCAAGGACCGTCGTCCCCTCAGCCAGCGTGGCGGCCATCAGTATGTTCTCTGTGCCGGTTACCGTCGATATATCAAAATATATGATGCAGCCCTTGAGCCGGGGAGCACGTGCCTCCACGTATCCGTCACGAAGGTCTATCTTTGCCCCCATGGCCCGCAGGGCCTTCAGGTGCAGATTCACCGGCCTGGCGCCTATGGCACACCCCCCAGGGAGCGAAACGCGCGCCTTTCCCGCCCGTGCCACGAGCGGGCCGAGGACAAGAATAGAGGCCCTCATCGTCCTGACGAGATCGTAGGGCGCCTCATGGCTTGTGATCTTTCCCACATTGATTCTGAGTGTCTCACCCCCGTCGAGCTCAGCCCCAAACCCGGCCAGGAGCCTCTTGATCGTTCTGACATCGGCAAGATCGGGGACATTATGGAAGGTATTCCACCCATCGGTCAGGAGTGAAGACACGAGGACGGGGAGCGCCGCGTTCTTGGCGCCGCTGATACGGACATCACCCTGCAGCCGTCTACCTCCCTGTATGACAATTGTATCCACCGGTTCAACTCCTCATCTTTGCCAGAACGACTCTCTCTATGCCGGCATAATCACAGTGAAAGACAATATCACAGTAATCGCTCTCGTACAGTATTTTCTCGAGGGCATCCCTCTGTCCCACTCCCAGTTCCATGGCAAGCCACCCACCCTCGGCCAGAAATGGACGTGCCCCCTGTACGAGCCCCCGGTGGAACTGCGTACCATCCGGGCCGGCGAGAAGGGCCCGGCGGGGTTCATACCCCCGTACCCCCGGGGCAAGCAGGTTGAACTCCTCCTCGGAGATGTAGGGCGGATTCGAAATGATGATATCATAGATCCCCCTGACGGGTTCGAACATATCCCCGCACAGGAATGAAATCCTTTTCCGTACGTTATTGTTCAGGGCGTTTCTGGCAGCAATCATAAGGATCTCCGGGGAACAATCCGTGGCCGTGATGGAAACCTGCTCCCGTTCAGAGGCGAGCGCGATGCTGATCACCCCGCTCCCCGTCCCGATCTCCAGTATCCGTATCTTCTCATCCCGTCCGAAGAGCTTCAGGACCTCCTCGACCAGGATCTCCGTGTCGGGCCTCGGTATCAGGACATCCGGGGAAACCTCAAAGGTGAGCGACCAGAACTCCTTCTCCCCGGTGATATAGGCGACAGGCTCCCCCTTGATCCTCTTGGCGACCAGCGAACGGAAGTGCGTTGCCTCCGCGGAGGAAAGCACTCTCTCAGGATGCGCATAGAGAAACCCGCGGTCCCTGCCGATACTGTGTGCAAGGAGGACCTGTGCGTCCAACCCGGGCGTGGGTAGCCCTTCCCCACCGAACCTGTCCTCTGCTTCCTCCAGGAGTTGTGAGCAATTCATCACATGACTCTCCTTCACTCTTTGCGTCAATGAAGCCTCCGGGATTCGCGTATAAGATCGTAGGCCGCCTTGATATCCCTGGTTTTTTCAGTGGCAAATTGCATCATCTCCTCCGGAAGACCTTTGGAAACGAGCTTGTCGGGGTGATACTGCGTCATGAGACGGCGATAGGATTTTTTGACGTCATCGTCGGGGGCCTCTTCCGAGAGCCCCAATACGCCATAGGCGTCCTTAAGACGGGTGCTGTCCGCCGCCCCCTGATAGGCCTGATCGAATCCCGTAGAGCCCCCTGCCTTTTGTCCGGCCTGCATCATCCTCACGATACGCTCGAATTGTGCCCTGGGGTACCCCACGCGTTCACAGACATAGTAGAGGATACGGAGTTCCGAATTATGAATTTCCCCGTCGGCCATGGCCGTTCCCAGGAGAATCTCAAGGAACATCCGAGTGAGGGTGCTTCGTCTATGGCACTCCCGTCTGAACTGCTCCAGGATATCGTCAAGTGGAAAATCGGGACGCTTACCTTCATCAAACAGATTGATGGCCGTCCGCTGCTGCTCCCCTGTGAGCTGCATGTGCACCATGATCTTACGCACCGCGGCTATTTCCTCATCGGAAACTCTTCCATCCGCCTTTGCGAGATGTCCCATTACGGAGAAGGTTGCCGTAAAGAAGGCCATCTGTACCCGTTCATTATCTCCGTATCCGAACTGCCCACTACCGTTGCCAACTCCCTTGACCTTATCAAAGCCATGCCCCACAGCGGTACCCAGGATCGCACCCAGAGGCCCACCGAGAAAAAATCCCACCGAGCCACCTATAAATTTCCCCCACCAACTCATCTCACTCTTCCTTTTCGTTAAAACGTAAGAATGGTCAAAACCGCTGCATGACCTTCACTTGTTGCCTATCGGGGGTTTTTGTATCTCAAAAAGCCCTCCATTGCAACATACGAAAACCTCATCACCTTTCATTGCGTAAACTGGCCTTGGTCCCAGAGACCATTGAACAGGAAACGGTCAGTGGGATCTCCACTTGCAACCGGATTATCGGATGTGTTACGGTCTAGTTTGATTCAACTGTAGGGCTTTCCCTATCCTATCTCGATCTTTTCATAAATCTTACCAAGGAGGATTTATATGTATACCTTTGAACTTTCGGAAGAAAAAAAGCAATACCGTGAACTTGCACGGAAATTTGCCGAGGCGGACATCCGACCGCTGAATGACAAATTTGACGATGACTGGGATACACACACATACATGTCACAGGTACTCAAAAAAGCGGCCAGCCTTGGATTCATGGGACTGCCCATTGCCGCCGAATACGGCGGTTCCGGTGCCGATGGCATGACCGTCATGGCCGTCCTTGAAGAACTGGCAGCCGTAAACGGAGGTGTTGCCTGTGTGATCGGAGATACCTGGTTCGCCCAGACTCCTATTGTAATCGCGGCGAACGAAGAACAGCGAGAGCGGTTTCTCAGACCCCTCGCCTCCCGGAAAGAGCCTCATCTCGGATGTATCTGCATGACCGAACCGGCATCGGGAGCGGACATCGAAGACCCCCGAATGCGCCTTCGAACGGTCAAGACGATCGCCACCGAAGATGCCGGCCACTACGTCATCAACGGTGTCAAGATGTGGCCGAGCAACTCCGGGATCGCCTCCCACTATGTGGTAATCGCCACGACGGACCCCACAAAGGAGGAAAAGGGATCCTGCATCTTTGTGGTTGAGGACGGAACGCCGGGTCTCTCCTTTGGAAAAATCGAACGGAAGATGGGCATGCCAGAGGATCAGAACAGAGAGGTGGTCTTTGACAATGTCCGTGTTCCGAAGGACAATTTACTGGGCTCTATCGGTAACGGACAGCGGATACTCCAGACGACCGTTGCCTACAACCGGCTCGGTGCGGGGATGATCTCCGTCGGCATGGCACGGGGCGCCTTCGAATATGCCCTGCAGTACTGCAAATCACGGGTCGTGGGGGGGAAACCGCTCGTCAGACACAGCCTGATAGCGGCACGGTTTGCCGACATGGCAACCAAGATCGATGCGGCCCGTCTCCTGGTCTACCGCGCGTCCTGGTCGCTCAAAAAGCGTGATCCCCATAGGGCGCGCCACTCCGATATGGCCAAGGTGTACGCAACGGATATGGCCATGGAGGTCACAACGAACTGTGTTCAGTTGATGGGGTCCTATGGATATTCCCGGGAGTATCCCGTCGAAAAATACATGAGGGACGCCAAGATCGTGCAGATCTACCTTGGCCCGAATGAGCTGGTCGGGCAGCTTATCGGAGAGAGTCTTTAAGATAAAAAAAGAGGGGGATTCCTCAGGAATCCCCCTCCAGTAAGGAAACGGAACCGATACGATTAGATAGTAAAGGATTCGTCGAGCATCTCAACAGGGGTCTTGTCGGCAATCTTGATCGTCTTGAATCGCGCTTCCACAGTCGTCAGAACGTTCGCCGCGAAATATTTCGCCGACGCGACCTTGCCCAGATAAAAGGCAACTTCCGCATTATTCTTCCCAAGTTCGCGTTGTGCTTCAGGTGTATCTGCTCCTGCTTCCTTAAACAGGGCATCCAGTTTCCCGGAGGCTATCGCAGCCGCATCCAGCAGTCTCCAACCGACAATGGCATCTCCCATGATCATCAGGAAGGGTCTGGTGTTGATGAGAGGGGACATAAAATCGCCACCCTTGAGCCAGGTCCCGAACTGCATGAGTACATCTCCGAACGCCGCCGTGGCCTCTCCCAGATATCCGGCAGATTCTTTCAGTCCTTCGATGACCTTGCACTGCTCGGCAGTGGCGCCCATGTCGGTGAGCAGGTTCATCGCATTCTGCCCTTTGCGCTGACCCAACTTACGGAATACGAGGTCGAGAGACTGGATGGCGTTTGTCCCTTCGTAGATGGTGGCGATCTTGCAGTCACGCATATACTGCTCGACGGGGTATTCCTGGCAGTATCCATAACCGCCGTAGACATCCATGGCCAGTCCGCAGACCTCCACACCCTTGTCGGAGCAGTAGGCCTTGATGACCGGCGTTATCAACTCCACAAAGCCATTCCACTTCGCCCGTTCCTCTTCCGTTTCGGCAACCTCGGACATGTCGATGCAGTACCCGATCCAGTAGTTCATGGACCGCATTCCCTCGACATGGGACTTCATCCAGAGGAGGGAACGCCGGATATCGGGGTGCCTGATGATCGGAACACCCTCCGGCGACTGCGAGGTCATATCGCGGCTCTGCACGCGCTCCATCGCGTACGCGATGGAGTGCTCCAGGGCGGCCGAGGCGTGATTGAGCCCCTGCATCCCCGTTCCCAGCCGGGCCTCATTCATCATCTGGAACATGATCTTCATCCCCTGCCGCTCACTGCCGAGGAGCTCGCCGATGCAGTTGCCGCTCTCGCCGAAATTCAGGGTCGCTGTGGCGGAGCCCTTGATTCCCATCTTGTGCTCGATGTTTCCCGTGATAACATCATTCGACTCTCCGAGGCTTCCATCGTCGTTGGCGCGAATCTTGGGAACGATGAAGATCGAGATGCCCTTCGTCCCCGGAGGATCACCCTCGATCCTGGCCAGGACCGGATGGATGATATTTTCCGTCAGGTCGTGGTCACCCGCGGAGATGAAACACTTGGTCCCCGTGATGCTGTAGGTACCGTCGGGGAGTAGCTTGGCCGTAGCCCGCGAGGCTCCGACGTCACTCCCCGCACCCGGCTCGGTGAGACACATCGTCCCAGCCCACTCGCCAGCAGCCATCTTGTAGAGGTATTTGTTCTTCTGCTCCTCCGTGCCGTATTCCGCGATCAGGGCAGCCGCACCCAGCGTCAGGCCCACATACATCATGAAAGAATAATTGGCCGAACCGAACATCTCGCTGTTGGCGTTGTAGATCACCTGAGGCATTCCCTGCCCGCCTACCTCGACTGGGAAGATGGGACAGAACCAACCCGCCTCGCGGAGATTTTTAAAGGGCTTATGGAAGCATTTAGGCGCGTGTGCATTGCCATCCGTAAAGACCGCCGGGTCCTCTTTGTCCGCGATCTCGTACGTGGGCAGAAGCTCTTCCAGCGCGAACTTCTCCCCCTCGGTCAGGACCATATCGACCATATCCATCGAGTAGTCGGCATACTTCTCATACTGAAAGAGATTCTCAATGCCGATCTGCTCGTACAAAATAAAACGCTGATCGCGCGTGTTCACCAATGAATTACTCATAACATCCTCCTCATAATTTTTTATTACCTATCGTTTGAATTCTCAGCCTCGCGGGACGGGATTGCCAGGCAATCCCCCCGGAAGGCATCTTTTACTTTTCCACCTTCTCCCACAGCGATGCGTTGGCATTTCCGAAACCGCCGCAGAGCATGGCCACACCGTATTTGGCATCCTTGTAATCCGTCTTCATGATATTGTTCAGCGTGACAATGATCCGGAGACCGGATTCTCCGAGGGGATGGCCGAGCGCCAGGGCGCCGCCCCAGACATTCAAATTGTCAAAGGGGGCATTCTCGGCGATACCGAGATCACGGACCACGGCGAGAGACTGGCTCCCGAAGGCCTCATTCAGCTCCCACACGTCGATGTCTTTTACCGTCTTGCCGGTCCGTTCAAGCAGCTTCTTGGCGGCGGCGATGGGACCAATCCCCATCATGGTGGGGTCACAGCCGGCCATGGCACCATGAACATATTTCAGGTGGTAGTCAAGCCCCAGTTCATCGGCCTTGTCCCGGCTCATGAGGAGCATCGCGGCGGCGCCTGCGGTCAGGGGTGACGATACGGCGGCCGTCACAATGCCGTTTTCCTTGAAGGGGGACTTCATGGTCGCCATCTGTTCCATGGAGACATTGTCACGGATCCATTGATCACGATCGACCATAAATTTCGTTCCGTCTTCCTTCTCTCCTTCGATGGGAATAATCTCCTTTGCAAATTTCCCCGCATCCCGGGCCTCGGCCGCTTTCTTGTTGCTCCAGAAAGCCATGTTCTCCATGTCTACGCGTTCCACTTTCCAGCGTTCGGCAACCTTTTCGGCGGTGGCTCCCATGGGGAGATCCTCCATCTTATAACGATCAAGCAGTCTGGGGGGCATATCCAGGGAAAACATCATGGGGACCTTCTGCATATCCTCGACCCCCGACGCGATATAGATGTCGCCCTCATCGCACATGATCGCCCGGGCCGCATGCTCCGTCGCGGCCATACCCGAGCAGCACTGCTGGCCCACTCCATTCGTCGCTACTGCCTCCGGGAATCCTCCGGCCAGCCAGGCGCTCCTGGCAATATCGTTCTGCATCCCCGACTGGTTTGCCGTCCCGCAGAAAACCGCATCTATATCCTCGGGCTTGACCTTGGGATTTCTCTCGAAAAGGGCCTCATAAACCTTGATCAGCAATTCTTCAGGCCGTACATTTCTGAACCAGCCCTTGTCCTTGTGAGCCCGCGCATTCGCGCTCCTGATACCATCAATAATTACACATTCCTTCATTTCCATTTCCTCCTAATATTTTTTGAAGCGGAGAGGGGGATGAGGGGGTCACCCCTCACCCCTCCCGGCTCCATGGTAAAAAGCATTGCGCTTGTTGATCCGGCGCTCTTCGTTCCAAACATCCGTACCTATACCGCAAAAGATTCTTCGGCGATCTCAACGGCAAGGGCCTCACTGTCTTTGATGATTTCGCACCTGGCCTTGACGGTGGGGAGAATCTCAGCGGCAAAGAATCTCGCCGACATTACCTTACCCTTGTAGAAGGGAACGTCCGCATCGCCGGCATCCAGAGAGGCCAGCTTCTCAAGGGCAACACCCGCGCCCTGGAGAAGAAGCCACCCGCAGACCACGTCACCCATGACCGCCAGGAAGGGTTCGACGTTCTGGATCGGGACGGCCGCCTTGCCGGACTTAAAAAATTCGATAAAGGCGAGGGGAAGTTCCGCTAGGGCACCGGAGGCCTCCTCCAGCTTCACGGCGGAGGGCTTCAGTGCTTCAACCCCCTTCAGCTTCTCGATCGTTGCGGTAATGTCGGTGAACAGGTTCATGACATTCTGTCCCTTGTTCTGCCCCAGCTTTCTGCCGACGAGGTCCATCGCCTGGATCTGGTTCGTGCCCTCGTAGATCTGGGTAATCTTGCAGTCCCTGAGGTACTGTTCAACGGGGTATTCCTGGCAGTAGCCGTAACCACCGTAGACATCCATCGCCTTGGTACAGATCTCCACACCTTTGTCGGACGAGAAGGCCTTGCAGATCGGTGTCAGGAGTTCCACAAATCCGTGATACCTGTTGCGTTCATCCTCGGAATCCGACGCCTCGGACATATCGATACAAAATCCCGTGAAGTAGTTAAGGGCCCTGATCCCCTCGAGGTAGGCCTTCATCCACAGCAGCATCCGTCTCACCGGGGGATGGTTGATGATGGTCACCGCATCCGCATCCTTCCCGGCGAGGGCGGATTTACTCTGGATTCTCTCCTTCGCGTACTGGACGGCATGCTCATAGGCGGCGGACGCGATACTCTGGCCCTGGAGACCAACATCGAGCCGGGATTCATTCATCATCTGAAACATGATCTTCATCCCGGCCTGTTCCTCACCGAGGAGCTCGCCGATACATTTGCCGTTCTCGCCGAAGTTCAGAGTCGCCGTGGCCGACGCCTTGATCCCCATCTTGTGCTCGATGTTCCCCGTGATGACATCGTTTGGCTCTCCGAGGCTTCCGGCGTCGTTGACGCGAATCTTGGGAACGATGAAGATCGAGATACCCTTCGTTCCTGCGGGATCCCCCTCGATCCTGGCCAAGACGGGATGGACGATATTCTCCGTCAGGTCATGGTCGCCCGACGAGATGAAGCACTTCGTCCCCGTGATGCTGTAGGTACCGTCGGGGAGTCGCTTGGCCATGGTCCGCAGGGCGCCGACATCGCTCCCCGCGCCCGGTTCAGTCAGGCACATGGTCCCGGCCCACTCGCCGACATACATCTTGTACATATACTTGTTCTTCAGTTCCTCGGTCCCGTGAACATCGATCAGCCCCGCAGCACCGGTGGTGAGACTGGGATACATGCTGAAGGCCATGTGGCCGGCGGCAAAGAGTTCACAACACGCCGAATGTACCGAGATGGGCATGTTCTGTCCCCCCACCTCCGGGTCCTTCGTCGCGCAGATCCACCCCGCCTCGCAAAAGGTTTTAAAGGGTTCGTGAAAACAGGCGGGGGCGTAGGCCTTTCCATCCTTGAACTGCGCGCCCTCCTTGTCCCCCTCTTCCAGTGTCGGGGCAATTACCTCAACGGCCATCTTCTCGGCCTCACTGAGAACCATATCCACAACTTCTCTTGAATAATCGGCATATTTTTCAAATCCGAACAGCTTGTCGATACCGATCTGTTCGTACAACAGAAATTTCTGATCTCTCGTATTCACCAACAAATTACTCATTGCCCACCACCTCCTGCTTGTTTTTTAATCCCTTTATCATGGTTTCTATTCCCTCTTTGATATTGGATCGGATCCTCTCCTCCCTCATCGATTCGGTCCCGACAAAGAGATGCAGCGATATAATTCCGTTGAGGAGTCCCCAGAGGGCGTTCCTCATCTTTCGAATATTCGGTTTTCTCAATGCCAGTTCTCCTGCCTCGACACCATATTGGAGAATCTGTTCGATGATTGAGATTGTTCGATTCATCTCTTTGATAATCTGTCTCCGGGTCTCATTGGACAGACTGAGATTGTCCGCCTGAAGCATGAAGTTCATCAATATTCTGAACTGTTCACGCTCCTTCAGGAAGATATCGATATATGCATTGGCAAAATCGAGGAGTATGTCCGTCGCACTTCTTCCTTCTTGAAATATCTGAGAGATCGCTTTGTGGAAGTTTTCTATGTCACTCAGGAGGATCTGCGCATATATCTCTTCCTTGCTGCTGAAATAGAGATAGATCGCGCCCTTGCTTAGCTCAGCCTTTTCCGCAATATTCGCGACGGTCACAAACTTGAAACCGTTTTCAACGAACAGCTTCTTTGCAGCTCTGAAGATGACCTGTCGTCTCTGTTCTTTTTCTCTTTCCCTGCGTCTTTCAGGTCCCGGCATTGTCGCTATCCTTGTTGTAAGTATAAGAATATTCGCTACTTATTATCCATCATGGCGAAGAAGCGGATAAAGGTCAGATTATGACCAAGGGTCACACACCTCATAAGCAAGATGGCCCGCAATGTCAAGAAAAAAATCGATTGTGAA
>CAYXUH010000009.1:0-29691 GCA_964468685.1 uncultured Syntrophaceae bacterium
GGCCTCATCCGGTGGCGGGGGGAGAGGGATCCGAAAGGTTGATAATGCCAAGGCCTTGTTGGTGGAAATACCCCAGGCACGGGCAGAGGCTCTGCATGCTTTTAATGACGGAAATATTTACATAGAGAAATGTATCGAGAACTCCCGTCATGTCGAGATTCAGATACTGGCAGACCAGCATGGAAAGGTCATCCACCTCGGCTCGCGGGATTGCTCGATCCAGCGCAGACACCAGAAGCTGATAGAGATCGCGCCCGCTGATCTTCCGGCCGATGTCCTTACGTCGATGTGCGAGACGGCCATTCTCGCGGCCCGGGAGTCCGGTTATATCAGTGCGGGGACCGTTGAGTTCCTGGTCGATCCGACCACAAACGAGTTCTGGTTTATGGAGATTAACACGCGGCTTCAGGTTGAACATACGGTCACCGAGATGCTGACCGGTGTGGATATCGTGAGAGAGCAGATCATGATAGCTCAGGGGGCACACTTGGAGATCCCCGAGGTACGGTTTCATCTTCTGGGGAAGGCCATCCAGGTACGGGTGAATGCGGAAGATCCGAAAAATGACTTCATGCCGGAAGGCGGAAAGAGGGTAGAGGTGTACCAGTCTCCGGGAGGACCCGGTATACGGCTGGACGGGATCGCGTATCAGGGATACAGGATCCCCACTGAATATGACTCGCTTCTGGTCAAGATGACCGTCCGTGGCCATAACTGGGAGCAGGCGGTACAACGTCTGAAGAGGGCGCTCCACGATTTTCTGATTGTCGGTCCGAAGACGACGATACCCTTCTACCTGGCCGTCTGTGATGAGCCTGATTTCCGGAGGGGTGAATTCAATACATCGTATCTGGAGACGCACGCACAGGTATTCGACTATCCGGATAACAAGCGGGAGGTCGCAAAGCTCTCGCAGTTAATAGCAGAGATCCACGCGAAGAAGATAAATCCCTACGCGTATTAGTAAGTTAGAAATTGTTCCCTGCGGTTTTTGCAGGGGAGAATTTCGTTAACGCACTTATCCCGCTTGTCGGGGCTAGTAAGTTAGAAATTGTTCCCTGCGGTTTTTGCAGGGGAGAATTTCGTTAACGCATTAGTAAGATAGAAGTTGCTTTCTCGCAGAAAGCAACTTAGTTATCGCACTTATCCCCTTTGGTGGAACGTATCCCGCGCAGCGGGGCTAGTAAGTTACTTGTAATATTCTTGTAAGAAGGGCAAGTGAATTAAAAGCAATCACGAAGCCACGAAAAGAAAGAAAGCACGAAATCAAATCTTATTTTTCGTGTTTTCGTAACTTCGTACTTTCGTGATGAAAAGAAATCTTGTTTGATTCCGGCTTGTCCGGGTTAGGATCTGAAAGGATGAGAAATGGTGCATCAGGCCATCGGTGAAAGGATTACGCCCCGCGATCTGCGTGAGGGCGGAGCAACTCATGTTCTCGCAAGGATCAGGGCTGGAGAAGGATATTACATAACCAATACGGAGAGGGACCTCTCTCAATCCGACTTCAAGAACCGCATTATGCCGCACACCCAGATCCTCGTCTCCAAGGAGCGCAATGATGCCGGATATCTCTCTCTCGAGATAACGGGGGGCGCATCGGTTCATGTGGATATGCTGCGCAGACAGATCAATCCCCTTGAAAAGCTGGAGATGCTCAGTTCATTGATGCCCGATACGATGTTCCAGACACTCTGCAGGGGGATCAATCTTTTCGGCTACCGGCCCTATCCCGAGAATGTGATTCGCCTGACGGTCCAGAGCTTCGCCCGCTATGTACATCTCTGGAGGGTTTTCGATTTTCTCAATTACATACCCAACATGACGGCGGTCTTTGAGGAGGTAAAAAAGGCAGGCTGTATCCTGGAGCCCTCTATATGCTTCTCGACGGGACCGGAGCACACCGACGAGTTCTACGTGGGGAAGGTGGGGGAGATCCTTGCCGTCACCGGCAATGACATCATTCTCTGCATAAAGAACCATGGCGGGCTGGGTTCATCCAAGAGGATCGGCGACCTGGTAAAATCCATACTGGACAGGTATCCTGATCTCATCATCCACTATCACGGCCATAACACGGACGGAAATGATGTGGGGAGGATTGTCGAAGCCGTTCGCAGCGGAGCAAAGATCGTGGATGCTGCGGACCATGCCTTCACCGGTTTCTACGGGCCTCCGCCGATATTGACGGTTATCGATACGCTGGATGAATACGGTCATTGCGCACTGGGCATAGACCGGCAGGCAGTTATCGATACCTCGAACAAGCTCCGTCCCCAGAGAGAACATTACAAGGATCTGGAGTCGCAATTTCTCGGATTTGACCCCACCGTCCAGGTCCACAAGCTCCCCGGGGGGGCGACGGGATCGAGCTTCGAACAGGCGGTCAAGGGTGATTTTCTGCACCTGATGCCCTCTATCCTCCAGGAAGAGCTGCCCCGTGTCCAGACCGAGCTGGGGAACTGGTGGAGTGTGACCCCTGGTTCTCAGATCCTGTGGACCACAGCTGTCAACAATGTCCTGAGCGGCAAGAGATACAAGGACGCGAATGACGACCTGAAAAACCTGATGCTGGGGCGGTATGGAGAGCTTCCCTTTTACCAGCCGTCCGACGAGGTGTACGAGGCGGTATTCGGACCGGACTGGAAGGAGATAACGCAGAGGGAAAAGGGGTACCAGAAGATAGAGGACATCGATCTGGACGTAGAAAGAAAGGTCCTCGAACATCGCCTGGGACGGGCAGCCACGGAAGACGAGTTCGTCCTGTATCTGCAACATCCCAATGATGCCGTGAATTTCTTTAAGTTCGAGGAAAAGTACGGCAAGACATGGGTGCTTCCCCCCTGTGTGTGGTTCAAGAAGGGTGGATTCACCCTTGGTGAGAAATTTGAATTTTCCGATGCCTACGGGAAACACCATATCGTAGAGGTCGGACCGAAGCAAACGACGAAGACGGGGGATACTATTGTATATCTGAATATCAACCACCATCCGGAACCCATACTGACGGAACTTGAGCAGGAGGGCGAGGGGAAGACGCGGAAGGTTGAGCTTTCAGCCAAGGAGATAGAAGAACTCGCGCAGTCGGGGGATGTCAGATCACCCATAAAGGGTACGGTCAGTGAAATTCCCGTTACGGAGGGGGAAGAGGTATCGGCAGGACAGTTGCTGATTGTTCTTGAAGCGATGAAAATGCTCAACAATGTCGTCTCCGAGATAAATGGGGTGATCACAGGGGTGCTGGTATCACCGGGGGATGAGGTGGATGCAGGCGATCCCCTTATATCGGTCGAAAAAAGGGCATAGAAACCTCAATCTTTTCTTGACATTTAAACTGTCTATGGTAGCCTCCTCGAATACGCACTGAAAATGTGGCCACAATCTGCAGGTACTTTCGTGTTCACTGAAGGCAGGTTTCAGGGATATTAACGGCGCAGGGAGACAGACAGGGTTGTGAAGAAGTCTTCAATGGGCGGGGGTTCCTAAATTCGCGTTGAACGTTGCATGAGAGGATCTGGGATGGGAAATAAATATTATACCATTCTTGCTATTCCCCAGGGGAAGGGATCAATAAAGAAAGTAGGGATTTCAGCAACACTCCTATCATTCATCTCCATTGCCATACTAACCGCTTTATTATCAATATGTTATCTTTCTTATAGTTACGTAGAAACCAGGGCCGATCTCAAAAGGCTTGCCGGGTTGGAGCAGTTGACCTCTCTTCAGAAGGACCGCCTCGATTTTCTGGCGAGTAAGGCGAGCGATTTTGAGAAAAAGATGATGCACCTGGCGCAATTAGATAAAAAGATACGGGTCATGACAAATCTTGATAATGACCATAGCGGTGGCCAGATGCTTGGTGTCGGAGGCCCGGTCCCTGGAGAGGAAAAGGCGCTTTCGCGTGCGGCAGAAGTGGAATCAACTCTTATTGATAAGATACATGAAAATATGGATGAACTGCTTGACGAAGCCTCCCTTCAAAGGGACAGCTTTACAGAATTGCTCGATTTCCTTGGGAAGCAGAAGTCAATACTAGCCTCTACACCATCCATATGGCCTGTGATCGGCTGGACAACATCGGATTTTGGATACCGGGTCTCCCCCTTTACGGGAAAGAGGGAGTTTCATAGAGGTATCGACATAGCAACAGAGATCGGCAAAGAGATTGTGGCCCCTGCAGATGGTGTCATCCAAAGAGTATCGAAAGAGAGGGGCATGGGGAATCTGGTTCAGATAAACCATGGGAATGGCATGATAACGGTCTACGGGCATCTCCTGAAAAAGAGTGATGTCAAAAAAGGGCAGAAGATAAAAAGAGGGGACATAATCGGATATGTAGGTAATTCCGGCAGGAGCACCGGCCCTCATCTCCACTACGGTGTTTGTGAAGATGGCATCTATATCGATCCACGGAGATACCTTTTTTAATATCGGGTGGGCCCTGTCCGTCACCAATCTGTTAAACACTCCCGGTAATATTTTGTTGCCGGGTTTTTTTGTGGTGTGATTATGATAAATTATCTATTAAAAAAGATTGTCGGAACGAGAAACGACAGAGAGATAAAACGCCTGGACGTTATCATGCAGGAGGTGAGTGCACTCGAACCCCTCGTAGAGGGGTTGACCGATGCCGAACTTAAGGCGAAGACACCCTATTTTAAAGAGAAACTTGCGGGGGGTGCCTCTCTGGATGACATCCTTGCCGAGGCGTTTGCCGTTGTCAGGGAGGTCTCAAAGAGAACCCTGGAGATGCGCCCCTTTGATGTCCAGGTGATAGGCGGTATCGTCCTGCATGAGGGAAAAATTGCGGAGATGAAAACAGGTGAAGGGAAGACTCTGGCATCGACCATGCCGGTCTATCTCAATGCGCTGACCGGCAGGGGCGTCCATGTAATTACCGTGAATGACTACCTGGCAAAAAGGGACGCGAATTGGATGGGGCCCATCTATGAGTTCCTCGGTCTCTCCATCGGCGTGATTGTTCATGGGATAAATGATACCGAGAGACGCAGTGCATACAACTGTGATGTCACGTACGGGACCAACAACGAATTTGGGTTCGACTACCTGCGAGACAACATGAGCTTCCAGCTTGAAAATTATGTCCAGAGGGAGTTTTATTACGCCATTGTCGATGAGGTGGACAGTATCCTGATCGATGAGGCGAGGACCCCTCTCATTATCTCCGGGCCGTCCGAAGAGTCCACCGACAAGTATTACCGGATCAATCAGATCATCCCCCGCCTGAAAAAGGACCAGGATTATACGATAGACGAGAAGAGCAAGACGGTTGTCCTGACGGAAGAGGGCGTAGCCAAGGCTGAAAAGCTTCTCAATGTTCAGAATCTGTATGAACCCGCGAATATAGAGAGCCTCCACCATGTGAACCAGGCCCTCAAGGCGCATACCCTGTTCAGAAAGGATATCGATTATCTCGTCAAGGACGGGCAGGTTATTATCGTGGATGAGTTCACGGGGAGGGTAATGCCCGGCAGGAGGTACAGCGACGGTCTCCATCAGGCCCTCGAGGCGAAGGAAAAGGTCAAGATAGAGCGCGAAAACCAGACGCTGGCCTCCGTGACCTTCCAGAACTACTTCAGGATGTATGAAAAACTGGCCGGAATGACCGGAACAGCGGATACGGAGGCGACGGAGTTCAAAAAGATCTACAACCTCGAGGTGGTTGTTGCCCCGACCAATATGCCGATGATACGGACCGACCACACGGATGTTATCTATAAGACGGAAGATGAGAAGTTCGAGGCGGCGATCGGAGAGATAAAGGATCTGCATGACCAGAATCGACCGGTCCTGGTGGGGACAATTTCCATCGAAAAATCGGAGCTTCTCAGCAAATATCTCTCGAAAAGGGGAATCAAGCACAACATCCTGAACGCCAAGAATCATGAGAAGGAGGCGGAAATTATCTCCCAGGCCGGACAGTCGGGGGCCGTTACGATATCCACTAACATGGCGGGGAGGGGTACCGACATCAAACTGGGGGAGGGTGTAGCCGATCTGGGTGGCCTCCACATACTGGGTACCGAGCGTCACGAGAGTCGGCGGATAGACAATCAGCTCAGAGGCAGGTCGGGAAGGCAGGGAGACAATGGATCGTCGCGGTTCTACCTGTCACTTGAGGATGATCTCCTCAGGATATTCGGGGCCGAAAGGATATCGTCCGTTATGGACAGGATCGGTGTAGAGAAGGGTGAGCCGATTGAGCACAATCTTATCAGCAAGGCTATTGAGGGCGCCCAGAGGCGGGTGGAAGGGCAGAATTTCGATATACGGAAACACCTCCTTGAATATGATGATGTGATGAACCGGCAGCGGCAGGTAATCTATGAACAGCGCAGGGATGTCCTTGACGGAAGCGACTTGTGGGAGACGGTTGATGATATGCTGCAGGAAATCGTCGAAGATCTGGTCTGCGATTATCTGGATGAGAAAGTCCGTCCTGAGGAATGGGATCTTCAAGGCCTGAGTGATGCCATATACAAGCAGTTTTACCTGAAACGGGCCTTCGATGATACAGACCGGGCGGATATGAGCAGGGAAGATGTCATCAGCGCCGTCATATCGAATGTCACGAAACTTTTCCGAGACAAGGAGGAGAAGTTTGGCAAGGACCTCATGGAGTACATCATGAAGGTTATCATGCTCCAGGCCATCGATTCTCACTGGAAGGATCATCTCCTTGGCATGGACCATCTCAAGGAGGGGATCGGTCTGCGGGGATACGGGCAGAAGGACCCCGTCAGGGAGTATCAGAAAGAGGGGTACGATATGTTCATGGAGATGGTATATCGCACCAAGGAAGATACCCTGGAGAAGCTCTGCATCGTTCAGGTACAGAGCGATGAAGATGTGAAGCAGATTGAGGAAAAACAGAAGAGGGATTATGTGCTCAGCCGTGGAGACAGCGATGCGACCCCTGCGACGGTGACAAGAAAAAGCGAAAAGGTGGGCAGAAACGCCCCCTGTCCCTGCGGAAGCGGGAAGAAATACAAACATTGCTGCGGAAGATGACAGCGATGGAGACGACTATGCATGACAGTGTTCACGTCCCGGGATTTCTTGGCAGTTCGGTGGTCTCCGGTATAAAGAGCGGAGGAAACAGAGATCTTTCCCTGATATTCTCTGAAGTCCCGGCCAGGGCGGCGGGTGTCTTTACCACCAACCGTTTTAAGGCGGCCCCTGTTGTCCTCGATATGAAAAGGATAAAAAAGGGCTGCGCACAGGCCCTCATAGTGAACAGTGGTAACGCCAATGCGGCGACCGGTACAAAGGGTCACCGAGACGCCGCCGCCATGTCACGGACCGTCTCCGAGGTATTGGGTATACAGGATGAGCTTGTCCTCGTGGCCTCGACCGGTATCATCGGTGAGAGACTCCCCATAGAAAAGATCACCCGGTCGGCAGGACCCCTTGTTGAAGGGCTGAACCCTGACGGCATCGGTGCCGTTGCAGAGGGAATTATGACGACCGACCGATTCCCGAAGATAGAACACCGGAGATGCTCTGCCGGAGGCAAGGAGATCACCATCTGCGGAATTGCCAAGGGGGCGGGGATGATAGAACCGAACATGGCGACGATGCTCTCTTTTATACTGACGGATGCCGATATAGATCAGGCCTGTCTTGCCGCCCTCTTCAGGGAATCTGCCGACAGGAGTTTTAATGCCATAACGGTAGATGGATGCATGAGCACGAACGATACCGCAATCATATTGGCCAACGGTGTTGCCGGAAACAGCCCCGTCAATGAGATCTCGAATGGTTTTAAAGGGTTCAGGGAGGCCCTGTTCGATGTGATGGAGTCTCTCGCACGGTCCATTGTGAGAGATGGAGAGGGCGCGACAAAGCTGATTGAGGTCGTCGTCGAGGGTGCGAAGACGGCCGGAGATGCGAGAACGATAGCGTATGCCATAGCACATTCCAACCTGGTAAAAACGGCGTTCTTCGGTGAGGACCCGAACTGGGGGAGGATTATATCGGCGGCGGGATCGACGGCGGTCCCATTCCCGATCGACTCGCTGGAGCTCTATCTTGAGGATATGCCACTGTTTATAAAGGGTTCGGGAGTCCCGGGAAAAAAGGCCGCTGAGATCATGAAGAGGGATTCGATGCGGATTCTGGTGCGGCTTGGCATGGGAGAGGAGAGATTCAGGGTATACACATCCGATCTTTCCCACGAGTATGTGGACATAAACGCCCTCTACCACAGTTGATTTCGGCTGTTTTACCTTGATTATTTACACGGGATATGATATCCCGCTCCATCTTATCCAACTTATTACGCTCACCCCTTGATTGTCAGGGAGTTGCCTGGATCGTACGGTCCCCTGACAAGGTGATGGGGGTGGAGGAAAAAAACAACCAAGGAGAAATGTATGTCACAGGTATCAATGAAAATGTTGCTGGAGTCCGGGGTCCACTTCGGGCATCAGACGAACCGGTGGAATCCCAAGATGAAGCCCTATATATTCGGGGCACGGAACGGCATCTACATCATAGACCTTCAGCAGACGGTACAGATGTTTGATGTAGCCTATAATGCCGTAGTCGATGTGGTTGCTTCGGGCAAGGAAGTCCTGCTGGTGGGCACCAAGAGGCAGGCGCAGGAATCCATCAAGACCGAGGCTGAGAGGGTAGGCATGCCCTATGTCAATCACCGCTGGCTTGGCGGGATGCTGACGAATTTCATAACGATAAAGAGGAGTGTAGACCGATTAAAAAAGCTCGATGCCATGTTTGAGGATGAGAGCATCAACTCATTCCCCAAAAAGGAGATACTGGGCCTTCAAAGGGAGAGAGATAAACTTCAGAGGGTTCTCGGCGGCATACGGAACATGAAGGGCCATCCGGGAATCGTGTTTATCGTTGATCCCAGAAAAGAGGGGATCGCCGTTAAAGAGGCCGGGAAGCTGGGGATTCCCATCGTGGGGATTGTCGACACCAACTGTAATCCGGATGACATTGATTATATTGTCCCGGGTAATGACGATGCCATACGGGCCATAAAGCTGTTTTCCTCCAAGATCGCGGATGCCGCGCTCGAAGGGAAGAAGAGGCTGGAGGAACGCATACAGGCGGAGAGTGACAAAGAGGAAGCGCACGAGGACGAAGAGCAGGATGTCCCGGAGAGTGTTGAAAACAAGGGAGAAGAGATTCCCGAAGATACTGCCGAAGGTATAGAAGCACAGGAAGATGAGATAAAAGCACAGGAAGGCGAGGAGGTAGAATAACATTGGACATTACAGCATCAATGGTAAAAGAACTGAGAGATAAAACAAATTCGGGCATGATGGATTGCAAGGAGGCGCTGGCCGCCTCCGACGGTGATCTTGAAAAGGCCGTTGAATATCTGAGAAAAAAGGGGCTGTCTGCCGCGACAAAGAGATCTTCGAGGGCGACGAAAAATGGTATGGTGGAATCGTATATCCATATGGGCGGCAAGATCGGAGTCATGGTTGAGGTGAACTGCGAAACGGATTTTGTCGGCAAGACTGATGCTTTTAAAGGGATGGTGAAAGATATCGCCATGCACATTGCTGCCGCAAATCCAACGTATCTGAGTTCCGAAGATATCCCGGAGAACGTCATGGAGGCCGAACGCGAGATATATCGCGACCAGGCCCTGGCATCGGGAAAACCTGAAAAGGTTGTCGACAGGATTATCGACGGCAAGATCAATAAGTTCTACGAAGAGGTGTGCCTCCTGAATCAGAAATTCGTCAAGGACATGGATATCACGATCCAGACGCTGGTGAACAACATCATCGCCAACACCGGCGAGAATATTGTTGTGAAGAGATTCGCACGGTTCCAACTGGGTGAGGATATATAAGGGGCAAAAAGGAGTAAGGAGTAAGGAGTAAGGAGTAAGGAGTAAGAAAACAATCCTCAATTAATCATAAAAACCTTCAGTGTCGACCTGTCCAGATTAGGCTTGAACGATAATGGATACACCCATATACAAGAGGATTCTCCTAAAGCTGAGTGGTGAGGCGCTCTTGGGGAAGGGTTCGTTCGGAATTGATACGGATGTGCTGAACTTTGTGGCGGATGAGATTGGTGCCGTTCACGCCCTCGGTGTCCAGATAGGTATTGTGATCGGGGGCGGGAATATGTTCCGCGGGGTAGAGGCGAGCACCAAGGGGATTGACAGGGTATCCGCCGACTACATCGGTATGCTAGCCACCGTGATGAACAGCCTGGCTCTTCAGAATTCCCTTGAAAATCATGGGGTTCCAACAAGGGTCCAGACTGCCATCGAGATGAGAGAAATAGCGGAACCGTTCATCAAGAGGAGGGCGACCCGGCATCTGGGAAAGGGAAGGGTCGTAATCTTCGCGTGCGGTACCGGAAGTCCTTATTTCACGACAGACACCGCTGCCTCTCTGAGGGCTATGGAGATACAGGCGGGAGCCATCCTCAAGGCCACGAAGGTAGACGGCATCTACGACAAAGATCCTGTGAAGGAGAAGGATGCCCGGATATTTGACAAAATAACGTATACAGAGGTGTTAACCAGGGATCTCAAGGTGATGGATTCAACGGCTGTCTCTATGTGCAGGGACAACAACCTTCCCCTTGTTGTGTTTAATATCGAAAAGAAGGGGAATATCAGGGGGGTTGTCTGTGGAAGGTCCATCGGTACCGTTGTTGTGGGGGATGGAAAATGACGGATCTGGTATTTGAGGAATTAAAAGAGGCCATGGAGGGAGACATCCAGTCTCTTGAAAGATCGTTTAATAAGGTGCGCACGGGGAGGGCATCAGTGGCGCTCCTTGATGGTATCAAAGTGGATTATTACGGCGTCATGACACCCCTTAACCAGGTCGCCACCCTCTCCACCCCGGAAAGCCAACTGATTCTCATCTCTCCATGGGATAAAGGGGCGCTGGACGCCATCGGGAAGGCGGTGCAGAAATCCGAATTGGGACTGGTTCCGAATAACGACGGAAAGATTATCAGGATCAATATCCCCCCCCTTACAGAGGAGCGGAGAAAGGAACTGGTAAAGGTTGTACGAAAGATGGCGGAGGAGTGCAAGGTACGCCTCCGAAACGCCCGGAGAGACGCTAACAACGATCTCAAAAAACTGAAAACCGACGGTGATATATCGGAGGACAATATGCACGACTTACAGGGTGAGGTGCAGGAAAAGACCGATGATTATACCAAGAAGGCAGAAGAGGTCCTCGCCGCTAAAGAAGCCGAGATCATGGAAATATAACAAAAGCCAGTGACGAATGACGGGGGCCTGCGGCCCCCTTTTTTATGTGTACAGCGCGGATGCCGCCCTGAAGATACCGGTTGAAAATGCCAGGGTGCTGTGGTACTTGATCAGGAGAGTGGAACGTGCGTATGCATACGATTATCAAAGAAAAGCTCCCGCGTCACATAGCCGTTATCATGGATGGTAACGGCAGGTGGGCGAAGAAAAACATGCTGAAGCGGGGAATGGGACACGAGAAGGGCGCCGAATCGGTTCGAACTGTGGTGAAAACCTGCCGTGAACTCGGGATCCAGTACCTTACCCTCTACGCGTTTTCGGTCGAAAACTGGCAGCGCCCGAAAAGTGAGATACGCGCGCTGATATCGCTCCTTGAGATATATCTCAGGTCGGAACTGGATGAGATGAAAAAGACCGGCATACGGCTCTTTACGATAGGGGATTCGGAAAAACTTCCAAAGACGGTCCGGGATCTTCTTTACCGGGCAATGGAAGAGACATCTGGAAACAGCGGGATGGTTCTGAACCTGGCCCTGAGCTATGGCGGCAGAGACGAGATTATACGGGCGGTGAAGGGGTTGCTCAGGGACACAAAAGCGACAGATATCGATGAAGAGGCGATCACGAAAGACCTTTTCTCGCGGTACCTGTATACCGCCGATATACCCGATCCCGACCTGCTGATACGCACGAGCGGAGAGTACCGACTCAGCAATTTCCTCTTATGGCAGATGGCCTATACGGAGCTCTATTTCACGGATGTCCTGTGGCCCGACTTCTCAAAGGAAGACCTGATAGAGGCTATCGTGGATTATCAGCACAGAGAACGGCGCTTCGGCCTGATCAGCGACCAGTTATCAAAGGATTGATGCCATGGGCACCCATGTAAAAAGATGGATCACGGCAATTGTAGCAGTTCCCCTCCTCGTTGTGGTTATCGTGTACGGTTCGTGCTTTCTCTTTTCCATGGTTATCGCTCTGCTCATAGCGGGGGGTGTCTTTGAGTATAACTCGATGATCTTCAAGGGAACGTACTATTGGGAAAAAACTGAGGGGCTGGTGATAGGTTTTTTTATACCCCTGTCGGCATACCTGGGAGGTGTCCAGTTGATGTTTGCCACAGTCACTTTTTCGCTTATCATCGTTTTTCTCCTCTCTCTCCTGCGGGTGAAGGATGGCCGGGCCGACCTAGCGGCGCTCGCCAGGGTCGTATTCGGCTTCATGTATATACCCCTTCTCATATCCTATATTATTCTGCTCAGGTGTTCCGAAGATGGGATCGCCTGGGTATTTTTTATTATCTGTGCGGCCTTTCTGGGTGACATTTCCGCTTTTTATGTCGGAAAGTCTCTGGGGAAGACCAAACTGATGCCCTCGGTCAGTGCGGGAAAAACAGTAGCGGGCGCAATTGGTTCGATTGCCGGGACCATGCTCGGATGCGTGTTGTTTAAGATTTTCTTTTTTCATGATCTTTCTATTGTTCATGTAATAGCTATCGGTTTTCTTGGGAGTATTATCGGTCAGTTGGGAGATCTGTGCGAATCGACCGTCAAGAGGGCCTCTCTGGTCAAGGATTCCGGATTCCTCCTTCCGGGGCACGGAGGGGTGTTGGATCGTCTGGACTCCCTCATCTTCCTCATTCCCTTTGTGTACTATTACCGTGTCTTAGTGATCAGATGAAAACCATATCCATTCTGGGATCAACAGGTTCTATAGGGGTGAGCACCCTAGATGTCATAGCCGGGAACCCCTCCCGGTTCAAGGTGATTACTCTTTCTGCGGGCAGAAATCTCGCGCTTTTCAAAAGGCAGATAGATGTATTCCTGCCGGAGGTGGTCTCCGTTATCGATAACGACCAGGCCTGCCAATTGGGTGAAATGCTCGGGCATCCGGCTGAGGTCAAGATACTGTCGGGTGAATCCGGATGCTCAGAGGTCGCGTCGTACAGGGGAGTGGATATGGTCGTTTCAGCCATAGCCGGGGCGGCAGGGCTTCCCCCAACAATGGCGGCCATTGATGCGGGGAAGGACATTGCGCTTGCCAACAAGGAGACGATGGTTATGGCAGGTGGCCTGGTTATGGACAGGGCCGCCTCGCGCGGGGTAAAAATCATTCCGGTTGACAGTGAGCACAGCGCCATCTTTCAGTGTCTGGCGGGGCATAATAGAAGTGAGGTGAGGCGGCTCATCCTTACGGCCTCGGGGGGACCCTTTTTCAATCTTCCCGCGGAGCAGTTTGCTGATATACGGCTCGAGGATGCGCTCAGGCACCCCAACTGGGAGATGGGGCGGAAGATTACCATAGATTCCGCATCAATGATGAATAAGGGGCTCGAAATCATAGAGGCCATGTGGCTGTTCGGCATCGGTAGGGAACACATAGACGTCTGTATCCACCCGCAGAGCATCATACACTCGATGGTGGAATATATTGATGGGTCCGTCATGGCACAGATGGGGGTTCCCGATATGAAAGGGCCCATATCGTATGCCCTCGCTTATCCGGAAAGGGTTCCGGGAACCTTGCCGTATCTCGATCTGTGCAGTATCGGAACGCTGGAGTTTCTCCCCCCCGACCCTGCCCGGTTCCCGGCGCTGGATCTCGCCTATCAGGCGGCAGGGAAGGGTGGAACCGCACCAGCGGTTCTGAATGCGTCGAATGAGGTGGCCGTGGAGGCTTTTGCCGAGGGGAAGATAGGATTTGTGGATATCCCCCTCCTTGTAAAAGAGGTTCTTGCGTCCCATCGGACGCAGGATATTGACAGCATTGATGATGTCCTCGATGCAGACAGGTGGGCACGGGCCAAGTCTCTGGAGGCCGTAGAGAAAGGAAGACTCTCTTGATTGGTATAAACATTGTGGCGGTGATAATTCTGTTGGGGGTATTGATTTTCGTGCATGAGCTGGGGCACTTCCTCGTGGCGAAATGGTCCGGTGTGGGCGTGCTCAAATTCTCCCTTGGTTTTGGCCCCAAACTGGTCGGCAGAAAGATTGGAGAGACAGAGTATGTACTCTCCGCCATACCCCTCGGAGGATATGTCAAGATGCTGGGCGAATCCGAAGATGATGAGGATCTGTCCCCCGACGATGAAAAACGGTCATTCCTGAAGCAGCCCGTGTTCAAGAGAATAGGGATCGTCGCGGCGGGCCCCCTGTTTAATTTTTTCTTCGCCATCCTTGCCTTTGCCGTTGTGTACTCTATAGGAGTCCCCATTTCAACCTCCATGGTTGGAGTTGTGCAGGAAGACGGCGCGGCGTTTGAGGCCGGCCTGCGTAGCGGTGATGTTATCACTGCCATAAATGACGGGCAGATCTCACGCTGGTCCGAGCTGGCCAGTGCCGTAAACGATAGCAAGGGCGAACAGCTCAAGATTCAGATAGATCGGGGCAGCAGGGTCTTCGACGTATATATGACCCCCCAGCCGGTAAAATCGAAAAATGTCTTTGGCGAAGAGATCGATACCTTTCGGATAGGGGTCGGTATTTCCGATGAAACGATTATGGAACGAAAGGGTCCGATCGGCGCGTTTTCTGAGGGACTCCAGCAGACATGGGGATGGACGAAGCTTACCTGTCTCGGTATGGTCAAGATACTGCAGGGTGTTGTTTCTCCGAAGGAACTGGGAGGGCCCATACTGATCGCGCAGATGGCCGGTACACAGGCTCGCAAGGGTCTGGTTCCCTTTATATTCCTGATGGCGGTATTGAGCGTAAATCTGGGTGTACTGAATCTCCTGCCCCTGCCTGTTCTCGACGGAGGGCATGTTGTCTTTTTTCTGATAGAGGCCGCTACAGGGAAAGCGGTGAGTATGAGGTGGAGGGAGATAGCGCAGCAGGTTGGGTTTTTTCTCCTGATACTCCTCATGATATTCGTCTTTTATAACGACATAGCGAGGATACTGGGGTATTAGTTATGATCACGTTTGCCGTAGATACCTCTGTGACAACGACGAGTGTCGCGCTCCTTGAGGAGGACAACATCCTGGCGGAGCTTTTTATCCATACCGGTCGGAACCACGCGGAGGTACTCTTGCCGGCAATCAAAAGGTTGCTTACCTCCGTGGGGATCGGGAAGACACAGATAGATCTGTTTGCCGTTACCGTCGGGCCCGGTTCCTTTACGGGACTCCGGGTGGGAACAAGTACCGTAAAGGGTCTGGCCTTCGTTCTGAAGAAACCGGTTGTCGGTGTCTGTACCCTGGATGCCCTTGCCCTGAATGTTACTCATTCTAATTCCCGGACTGCCATTTGCCCCATGGTGGACGCTGGGAGAGGAGAGGTGTACACGGCGCTCTATCTTCCCTCCGGCCCGGATACCTGTGAAAAAACTCTCCAGGAATGTGTCGTACGCCCGGATGAATTCCTGGGTTCAATACACGGAGAGGTTGTGTTCCTGGGTGGCGGAACGGAGAAATACCGGAACAGTATCAATGAGATCCTTCCGGATCGATCGTCCTTTGTCCCGTCGCGTTTTAACCATGTAAGGGCGGGCGCGGTGGGGATTGTGGGGAGGAAGAGGTTTTGTAATGGTGATATCTCTGATATAATGGCCCTCACCCCTAATTATCTGCGAACTTCATACGCAACGGAGATTGATTGATACCCCTCGTTATGCGTGGATGTTGGTTGACACAGGGCCTTTTATCTACTATAGACCGGCCTGACGGATGATATAAGAATCTGAGCCGGGGTTTGAACACTACTTCGGTGAACACCGAGCGCGGAAAGGATCCAACGCTGGTGGTATCTATGAATAATAAGAATTTTCCGATTGCCCTTGACGGGCTTGTCTTTATAGTCCCCCTTGCTATTCTGCTGTTGATATCTCTATACTTCGATGTGACCTGGCTGAGTGTGTTTTTCCTTGCCGGCACTCTGTTTGTCCTGTGGTTTTTCCGCAATCCGGACCGCGCGACCCCTGAAGATGAAAAGGCAATCATATCACCCGCAGATGGTACGGTCATAAAGATAGAGGAAGTGGAAGAAACGGAACTCGTGAAGGGAAAGGCCCGGAAGGTCAGCATCTTCATGAGTATCTTTAATGTTCACGTAAACAGGGTGCCCTGTGCCGGCACGGTAAAGGAGATTGTATACCGAAAGGGCAGGTTTTTCCCCGCCAATCTCGACAAGGCGTCGGTCTTTAATGAGAGAAATTCAGTCCTTATCGAGACGGTAGATGGGAATCGGATACTGACGATACAGATAGCAGGGATTATTGCTCGAAGGATAGTCTGCTGGGTTAAAAAAGGCATGGGGGTTGAGAAGGGTGAGCGTTTCGGGCTTATCAAGTTCGGTTCGCGCCTGGAAGTTTTTATGCCCCTTGACGCCACAATTCCCGTGAAGATCGGAGACAAGGTGCGTGCCGGGGAAACCAAGATAGGGTATCTCATATGAAGAAAAATCACAGGATAAAGACCGACAGCATGAAGAAGGGCATTTATATCCTCCCGAATCTCTTCACAACGGCGAGCCTCTTTTGCGGCTTTTACTCGATCATAGCCTCGATAGGGGGAGATTTTCCACAGGCGGCCGTTGCCATCATACTGGCCTGCATCCTCGATGGCCTCGACGGAAAGATTGCCCGCGTTACGAATACAACCAGCAAGTTCGGAGCCGAGTATGATTCTCTCTCCGATCTTATCGCGTTTGGTCTTGCTCCCGCTATCCTTGCGTATTCATGGGCACTCGTGTCTTTCGGGAGATATGGGTGGCTTGCCGCTTTTCTCTTTGTGGTATGCGGGGCACTGAGGCTTGCTCGGTTCAATGTACAGCTTGATATTATAGACAGCAGGGTGTTCAACGGCCTGGCTATCCCGGCAGCGGCAGTCGTCGTTGCGACGACGGTACTGTTCTTTTATTATCTGGGCGGTGAGGGCCAGTTCCCTCACGTCTCTATCCTGGCGGGTATGGTTGCCCTCTCTCTGCTGATGGTAAGTAATATAAAATACTATAGTTTCAAAGACCTGAATTTCTTTTCGAGAAAGCCCTTCATGACCTTTGTCCTGATCATCTGTATGCTGATTGTCATTGTGCTTGAACCGCAGATTATGCTCTTTGTGATGGCCCTGGGGTACGCCATTTCCGGTCCCGTATGGATATTGTTCAGGATGGCAAAGGAGCGGCAGCAGGACGAGGTTGAAGAATATCATCATAGAAGGTAGTAAGACGATTTATATAGGAGAAGGTACGAGCTTCACAACTGAGCCACAGGAAGGTGTGTGGCTCTCTCTGTAATAGAGCGAAAAAACCGGTTTTTACCAAAAATACTTAAAGGATGTCTGAATGAGGAAATATAGTGTTGCGGTTGTAGGGGCGACAGGGGTCGTCGGAACAGAAATGATCAGTACGCTGGAAGAGAGAAATTTCCCGGTGGGAGAGATTACCCTCCTTGCCTCGGAACGATCTCTGGGCAAAGAGCTGACCTTCCGAGGGAAGGAATATCCCGTCAAGGTCCTGAACGATGATTCCTTCAAGGGGATAGAGATAGGGCTGTTCTCCCCCGGTGGAAGCATTAGCGAGCGGTTTGCACCCGTAGCGGCACGGGAGGGGTGCGTGGTAATAGACAACACCAATGCCTTCAGGATGGATCCGGATATCCCCCTGGTTGTCCCCGAGGTAAATCCCGAAGAGATAGGCAACTACCGGAACAAGGGGATTATAGCAAATCCCAACTGTTCGACCATACAGATGGTTGTGGCGCTGAAACCTATCCACGATGTGGTCGGCATCAAACGTATTGTGGTGTCTACGTATCAGGCGGTGTCGGGTACGGGCAAGGATGCCATCGAAGAGCTGGTTGCACAGACACGCGCTCTTCTTGCCCTGAAAACGCCAGAAATAAATGTGTATCCTCACCGGATAGCGTTCAATTGCCTCCCCCACATTGATGTGTTCATGGAGAATGGGTATACCAAGGAAGAGATGAAGATGGTCAATGAGACCAGGAAGATTCTGAAGACCCCCTCCATGGCTGTCACCGCCACGACGGTGAGGGTGCCGGTCTTCTACGGCCACTCGGAGTCGATAAATATTGAAACGGAGAAGAAGATTACGCCGGACGAGGTACGGCAGATCCTTGCAACCGCCCCCGGGGTTACCGTGGTTGATGATCCTTCGTCGCTCAGCTACCCCCTTGCCAGTGATGCGGCCGGGAAGGATGATACCTTTGTCGGGAGGATCAGGGAGGACGAATCCATCCCGAACGGGATCAATATGTGGGTCGTCTCCGATAATATACGAAAGGGAGCTGCCCTGAATGCCGTACAGATTGCGGAGATACTGATCGATACGTATCTGGGTTGATCCATGAGGATAACGGGGGGAAGCGCGCGGGGGAGAAAGATATATGCGCCGAAGAGTGATAAGATCAGGATGACCGCTGACAGGATCAGGGAGTCACTCTTTGATATTCTCCCCTCCATGGAAGGTGGACTATTCCTGGATATTTATGCCGGCACGGGGAGCGTGGGTATTGAGGCACTGAGCAGGGGAAGTGCCGGAGCCGTTTTTATTGAAAAAGAGCCGTTCCACGCGGGGGTGCTTGAGAAGAACCTCGGATTGTGCGGATTTAAAGAGACGTGCGAAGTGCTTATCACTTCCGTAGAGACGGGAATTCGCCTCCTGACGGGGCGCAGACAAAGATTTGATGTCGTATTCGCTGATCCTCCCTATAACAGAGGACTGGCAGGCAGTTTTCCCGGTCTGCCAGGGGTGAGTGATCTGGTTGCGGAGGACGGCATACTAGTTGTGGAGCATTCCTTCAGAGAAGATGTGGTGGTCAGTGATATGTTTGCTCCGTCGGATCAGAGGCGATATGGAGATACGGTACTATCTTTTCTAAAATCGAATAGATGAAGGAGGACAGAAGATGGGAAATGTGGCGGTATATCCCGGTTCATTTGATCCCGTAACAAACGGTCACATGGATATCATTGAGAGGGGACTGGGCATCTTTGACAAGATCATTGTAACGATCGGTCTCAATCCCAACAAGAAGACGCTTTTTTCCGTGGAAGAGAGGATCTCGATGATCAGGGAGTCCGTTGGGGATAATCCCCGGATTGCGGTTCATTCCTTTTCCGGTCTTCTTGTGGATTATGTAGAAAAATCGGAGGCACAGTGTATCTTGAGGGGCCTCCGGGCCATGTCTGATTTTGAGTATGAGTTTCAGCTGGCCCTGATCAACAGGAGGCTGAACAGAAACATAGAGACTGTGTTCCTGATGACCGGAGCCAGTTGGTTCTACTGCAATTCGGGCATCGTAAAGGAGGCTGCCGGGTTGGGGGGATCGGTAAAGGGAATGGTCCCTGATATTGTTTTGAAAAAGCTGAAAGAAAAATTCCCCGACACGAACAGCAACAATTTGGAAATATGAGAGAGACTACCGTTGGAGTAGGGAACATGCTATGAAATTTTCACAAAGAGTTAAAAGGATACAACCCTCGCCGACGCTCGCCATCACCGCGAAGGCTGCCGCCCTCCGAACGGAGGGGAGGGATATTATCAGTTTCGGCGCCGGCGAGCCCGATTTTGACACGCCGTCGAATATCAGGGAAGCCGCTATCAGCTCAATACGGGACGGATTTACCCGTTATACGCCCGTGGGGGGAATCCCGGAACTCAAAGACGCGATTATTGAAAAGCTCCGGCGTGACAACGGGCTTGCCTATAGCAGATCTGAGATCGTGGTTTCCTGCGGCGCGAAGCATGTCCTGTATAACCTCGCGCAGGCCCTGTTTGAAGAAGGCGACGAGGTTGTCATCCCCGCCCCCTACTGGGTCTCCTATCCGGACATTGTCCTGCTTGCGGGGGCGACGCCCGTGATTCTCGAGACGGGGGAGGCGGATGGCTTCAAGGTAACCCCTGAACGGCTCGATGAGACGATTACGGCTCGAACAAAGGCCCTTGTCCTTAACAGCCCTTCAAATCCGACTGGATCAACCTATACGTTTGATGAGCTGAAGGCGCTTGCGGAGATCATAATTAAGAAGGACATCCTCGTGATCTCGGATGAGATATATGAGAAGATCGTGTATGATGGATTTTCCTTTTCCGGCATCGCTATGGCCGGTGAGGAGATAAGGAAACGTTCGGTTGTCGTCAACGGCGTTTCGAAGGCATATGCCATGACGGGTTGGAGAATCGGATACGGCGCCGGTCCGGAAGATATCATCTCGGCGATGGCGAAGATCCAGAGCCAGAATACATCAAACCCGACATCGATCTCCCAGAAGGCGGCAGTTGAGGCGCTCAACGGAGATCAGCGCGCCGTCGGTGAGATGGTTGAGGCGTTCGCCCAGAGGCGCGACTACATCGTAGCTGCCCTGAACGGCATAGCGGGTATAAGCTGTCTCAATCCCGAGGGGGCCTTTTATGTCTTTCCCGATGTGTCCGCATTATACGGAAAGAGCTATGAGGGCTTCGTGATAACCGGTTCGGCATCCTTCGCGGAATATCTGCTCGATGTCGCGAATGTTGCGGTTGTTCCCGGTGTCGCGTTCGGCAGTGATGCTCACATACGCCTCTCGTACGCCACATCGATGGAAAACATTCAAAAGGGCATGGAACGCATCAGAGATGCCGTAAAAAATCTGGAATAGAGGTGTGAAATGATTCTGGGAATAATCTTTATCGTTGCAGGTATCCTCATAGCTGTCTATCCGCCGCTCTTGTCGATTATCGTGGCATCCGTGCTCATTCTGATTGGGATAGGGATCGCGTCGTTCAGCTATCGTTTTAAGAAGACGCAGAGAAGATTCGACGATCCGTTTCTGGATTTCTTCTTTCGTTTTTAGGGGGAGACAGGCAGCCGATATGTCTCTCGTCTAGTGGTGGCGTCCCCTCACGTGGGTATTTTTAGTGCGCCGTCGCTTGACTTGACCCCTGTATTCCATTATAAGTGTTAACTTTTAAGGCTTGTGATTATAAAACAATAAGGAGGATGGGTGTATGAGGAAGCTATCGCTATTTGTGATTATTGTCTCCATGGTTTTCTTGGTTTGTTCTTGCGGTGAAAAAGCAGAAGACAGAGCGACGGAAATTCAAGAATTAAAGCAGCAGGTTGTTGATTTACAAAACGAAAATGCCCAACTGAAAAAGCAGATAGAAACATTAACAATGAAAGGTGTTATTAAACTAGGCGTGGCCGGCGCCCACAGCGGTGACCTTGCGTCCTATGGCATACCGTCCGTGAAGGCCGCCGAGCTTGTGGTCAAGGATGTCAATGCCAAGGGGGGAATCCTGGGCAGACAGGTGGTCCTTCTCGTGGAAGATGATGTGTGTAAACCCGAGGTTGCCACAAACACGGCCACAAAGCTGCTGTCTGAGGGAGTCGATGTCGTGATGGGCCATATCTGCAGCGGCGCTACTAAGGCAGCACTCGGCATATACAAATCTGAAAATATTATCTGCATGTCGCCATCCGCGACCAACCCGCCATTGACACAGAGCGGCGATTATCCCAACTTTTACCGGACGATCGCTTCGGATGACGCCCAGGCAAAGCTTGAGGTGGATTTTGCGCTCGACGTGCTGAAGGCCAAAAAGATTGCCGTACTGCATGACAAGGGCGATTACGGAAAAGGTCTGGCGGAGTTCGCGAAGAGATTTATTGAAGAGGATTCCCGGGCTGAGGTAGTGCTCTATGAGGGTGTCACGCCGGGTGCCGTCGATTATTCGGCGGTTGTCCAGAAGGTACGGCGTTCAAAAGCAGATGCCGTGATATTCGGCGGATACCATCCCGAGGCGTCAAAGATCATCATGCAGATGCGCAAAAAGAGGATGAAGACCCCCTTTATCTCCGATGATGGCGTGAAGGACGATACCTTTATCAAGGTAGCCGGCAAGTACGCGGAGGGTGTCTATGCCACCGGTCCGAGAGATACATCAAGTAATCCTCTGGCGATTGCCGCCAACAACGCACACAAGAAGGCATACGGAGCCGATCCGGGCGCGTTCTTTCTCAATGCCTATGCCGCGACACAGGCCCTGTTGAACGCGATCGAAAAAGCGGGATCAACCGATTACGAAAAGGTTTCGAAAGCCCTGAAGACCGAGTATGTCGAAACACCACTGGGAAAGATAAAGTTTGACGACAAAGGTGATGCCATCGGGATCGGCTTCTCCATCTATCAAGTGCGGGACGGCGTGTATGTCGAAGTAAAGTAACACATACGGCACAGTAAAAAAGCTCAGATTGCAATCTTGGGGGGGAAGGTCTGAAGGGCCTGCCCCCCCCCGATTTTAATGCTTGCCACGCTGGCAGAGTCCGGCTCAAGTGTTAGGGGATATAGTTATTTACGATGGATTATTTTCTGGAGCTGTTTCTCGGCGGCCTTACCCGCGGGAGTATCTACGCCCTTATCGCCCTTGGCTACACCATGGTCTATGGCATCATCGAACTGATCAATTTTGCCCATGGTGAAATCTATATGATCGGTGCATTTACGGCGCTGATTGTAATATCGGTTCTCACCCTCATGGGGATGAACACGATTGCCATGCTCGTGATAGCGGGGGTTATCGCCGTCATATATTCGGCTGCCTACGGCTATACCGTGGAAAAGATCGCCTACAAGCCGCTGCGCAACGCGCCACGCCTTTCGGCCCTGATCAGCGCCATCGGGATGTCTCTGTTTCTCCAGAATTATGTGCTCCTGGCGCAGACCTCCGATTTTCTACCCTTCCCGAACCTGGTCCCCGAATTTGAGTTTATGGAGCCCTACGCGCACATCATCGGTTCGACGGAGATCGTTATCTTTATAACGACGGCTATCGTCATGGTCCTTCTGACTCTCCTTATAAAATTTACGAATATCGGGAAGGCGATGCGGGCCGCCTCCCAGGACAAGACGATGTCGATGCTGGTCGGGATCAATGTGGACAGGGTTATCTCCGTTACCTTTGTCGTCGGTTCTGCGACGGCGGCAATAGGGGGCGTTCTGATAGCCTCTCATGTCGGGATGATCAATTTTTATGTCGGTTTCATAGCGGGCATCAAGGCATTTGTCGCCGCGGTGCTGGGGGGAATAGGAAGCATCCCCGGGGCCGTCCTCGGCAGTTTTATCTTGGGCTGGACGGAAAGTTTCGCGACAGGGTATGTCTCGAGCGATTATGAGGATGTGTTTGCTTTTCTGTTCCTGGTGCTGATCCTGATCTTCAGACCCGCGGGTATCCTGGGACGGTCCGAGAAACATAAAGTATAACGATTATTACAGGATCTTGGAAGTTGATTACATTTGATCAGATAAAAAAAGCCGCTCTGGTGTCCGTATGGTTCATGTTCCTGACGTTTCCCATTATGGTGATCCGCGTCAATCCGGTGGAGCGTGTTGTCGAATGGCGCTGGATGAATATGCTTCTGATCGGTGTCGGAAGCTTTCTCCTTTCCTTTGTCTGGCATTATTTCATCAGGCGAAAGGAGCTTGGCACCCAAGAGGCTGAGGGGGGAGGGGCGGAGACGATTCCCCTTGCCCAGCGAATCTTGAGTAAAAAGGCGATATATAGACCGACACTGGCTGTACTCGGAATATGTGCCCTTATCTTTCCGTTCATCTTTTCACTGTATCAGACCAATATTATGGTAACGGCGCTGATCTACGTTATGCTGGGGCTGGGCCTCAATATTGTCGTCGGTCTGGCAGGCCTTCTCGATCTGGGATATGTGGCCTTTTACGCGGTGGGTGCGTATGCCTATGCCTTGCTCAACTACCACTTCGGACTCAGTTTCTGGATGGTGCTCCCCATTGGGGCCGCCCTGGGGGCAACCTTCGGAATACTCCTGGGTTTCCCTGTGCTCCGGCTTCGCGGAGATTATCTCGCCATCGTGACACTGGGGTTCGGTGAAATCATACGCATTATACTGGAAAACTGGAACGAATTCTCCTTTGGCCCGAGCGGAATCGCCAATATTCCGAGGCCATCCCTGTTCGGGATAGATCTTTCGCTTCATGCCGCCACGATATATATTTACTATATCATGATCGGCCTGTGTCTCTTCACGATCTTTGTCGTCAACCGCCTGGAGGACTCCCGGATCGGCAGGGCGTGGATCGCGCTCAGAGAGGACGAAATCGCCTGCCAGGCCATGGGGATCGACAAGGCTAAGACAAAACTGACGGCATTCGCTCTCGGGGCGACGTGGGCGGGGATGAGCGGCGTCGTATTTGCCGCGAAGACAACCTTTGTCAATCCGGCAAGTTTTACCATCTGGGAATCAATCATTATCCTGTGCATCGTCGTGCTGGGGGGTATGGGGTCGATACTCGGTGTTATCGCGGGGGCGCTCGTTCTGATACTGATGCCCGAATACCTGCGCGCATTCTCCGAGTTTCGGATGCTGGCATTTGGTGTCCTGCTTGTTGTAATGATGGTTTTCCGCCCGGGCGGGCTTATCCCCAATGTACGCCGCACGTATAAATTTGAGGGTGTGACGGAAACGAAAAAGGGTTGATGAGATATGGAACCGGTACTGAAAGTTCAAGATCTTGGCATGAATTTTGGGGGTCTGAGGGCTCTTGACGCCGTGGATCTGGACGTCAAGAAAAACGAAATCGTCGCGCTTATCGGCCCGAACGGGGCGGGAAAGACCACCTTCTTCAACTGCATAACAGGTATCTATCCTCCGACAGAGGGCGATGTACTCATATTTCCCCAGGGAAAAGACAGACCAAAACGGATAAACGGCCTGAAGCCGAACACGGTTACCGAAAAAGGCTTGGCTCGGACTTTCCAGAACATACGCCTCTTTCCCAACATGACGGTCCTCGAGAATGTGATGATCGGGCGCCACTGCCGCATGCGCGCGGGTGTCCTGGGCGCCGTCCTCAGGGGAGGATCAACCATGAGGGAAGAGAAAGCCGCGGTCATGGACAGCTATGCCATCCTGGAGAAGATAGGCCTCGCCCCCTTTGTAAATGAGTTCGCCAGCAACCTCCCCTACGGGGCGCAGAGACGCCTGGAGATAGCCAGGGCCATGGCTACGGAACCCTTTCTGCTCCTCCTGGATGAACCCGCCGCCGGCATGAACCCCAACGAAACAAGAGACCTTGACGAACTGATAAAACGAATTCGAGATGAAGAGGGGATATCCATACTCCTGATAGAACACGACATGAAACTGGTGATGAGCCTTTCAGACCGGATATTTGTCGTTGACTACGGCAGGAAGATCGCGCAGGGTACCCCGGAGGAGATACGGAATAACCCGGCTGTCATCAAGGCCTATCTCGGAGAAGAGACGGATGCTTAAACTCAGGAACGTACAGACCTTCTACGGAAACATCCAGGCTCTCAAGGATGTCACGATAGAGATCGCGGAGGGGGAGATTGTCACCCTCATCGGTGCGAACGGGGCCGGGAAGACCACGACGCTCATGGCCGTATGCGGTATTGTCCCGCCACGATCGGGCGAGATATTGTTCATGGGTCAGCCGATAACGCATATGGAGCCGGACAGGATTGTTTCACTCGGTATCTGTCAGGTCCCGGAAGGCCGCCGCATTTTCCCCTATCTGTCGGTTTCGGAGAACCTTGATATGGGTGCTTTTCTGAGGAAGGACAAGGCCGAAATAAAGAGGGATATGGAGTACGCGTTCGAGCTGTTCCCCATCCTTGCGGAGAGGCGTCACCAGGCAGGGGGCACCCTGAGCGGAGGAGAGCAACAGATGCTGGCCATATCACGGGCGCTCATGGCACGGCCCAAACTCCTCCTCCTCGATGAGCCTTCACTGGGCCTGGCCCCCCTCATTGTTAAACAGATATTCGAGATCATAGCCAAGATAAACGCGGAAAGTAATACGACGGTCTTTCTCGTGGAGCAAAACGCGAACCTAGCGCTGAAGGTGGCCAGCCGGGGCTACGTTATGGAAACAGGCCACATAACCCTCACGGATTCTTCGGAAAACCTCCTTACAAACGAGGAGGTCAAGAAGGCGTACCTGGGCTTCTGAGGCTTACTGTCCCGTCCCTTTGCCGGGCGGCAGTGTTTCCAGATACCGGAACGTTCCTTCTTTTATCTGCAGCATCACGGCACCTTTCACCGCATTGCCCCCCCTGTCCATATCAATAACACCGGACACCCCCCTGAATCCTCTGGTACTCGCAAGGGCCTGCCTCATCTTTGATCCGGCCGTGGATCGGGCCCGTTGTATGGCATCAAGCAGCAGAAAATATGCGTCCGCTCCCAGGACATCGACCCGGCTTACCTCGGCGCCGGTTTCCTTTTTGTACGCATCAAAGTATGCCGTGGCGATATCTGCAGGGCTGTCCTCGTTCCCAATATCACTGGTCAGTATAATTCCTTCAACATATTTACCCCCCGCAGTGATAAGCCCGGGGGAGTGGGCGTCGGTGGAAGAGATGATGTGGATGTTGATTCCCATATCGGCGGCCTGTCTGCATATGCGGGCAACCTCGGGATACGAGACCGGCAGATAGAGGACGTCGGCCTTTGACGCCATTATCGATGACAGTTGGGTGGTGAAATCTCTGTCTCCTGTCTGGCAATAGGCGATTGC
The DNA here is from genome assembly GCA_964468685.1 of uncultured Syntrophaceae bacterium. Lineage (GTDB taxonomy): Bacteria > Desulfobacterota > Syntrophia > Syntrophales > UBA2210 > UBA6078. Next base: position 26,760 of record CAYXUH010000009.1, read on the forward strand.
GACCACCTTTCCCCCCATCCTTAAAAATCGCTCTATGAAGGTGTTGGCAAGGTCTATGGAATGATCCTGTCCTATATTCATGAGGAGGGCCGCTTTCCCCGCCTTGAGACGAGAAAAGGTATATCGGGCCGCAGCCTCGCCCTGGAGGGCATTGGTGAGGCCTACATGAAACGCGTACCGCTTGCCTTGTATTGCCGGGGACTGCATGGAGGGAATAACGGTGGGTTTTTTTGCCCCTTCGGCGAGGAATATCCCGCCAAGGGGATTGTCGCCGGAGGGTTCCCCTATCAGTGCGTGGACCCTATGTTCTTTGATCAAGCGAGCGGCGGCTCCCGCTGTGCCGGTAGTTTCTGCTGCTGTGTCCGCCAGAAACAGCTCTACTTCTGTCCCGAGGACCAGCGGTTTGATCTTGTGCGCGACCCTGATTCCGGCATACTCGGCCTGTCCCTGGGCCGCCATGGGCCCGGTCATGGGCAGATACACCCCTATCCTGACGGTGCCGGTTTTATCCGTGGCCAAGGCGGAGAATGGGGCTCCTGCGATCAGAAACAGGGCCAGGATGAATAGTAACAACCTCCTGGGCCATATCATTCTTTTCTCCCTCAGCTTCGTTCTCCCCCCTTTTTCCTGAATATGAGCCTGACAGGGGTATGCTCGAACCCCAGTTCTTCATGGATCCTGTTGGAGAGATACCGTTCGTAGGAAAAGTGCATGCCCTTCGGCTCACGGACAAAAAACACGAAGGTAGGGGGCTTGGAGGATATCTGCGTCGCGTAGTTTATCTTGTTGGGCCTGTTTCGGTAGCGTGGAGGGGGAAGCTTCGCCGTAAACTCCTCCAGCTTCGTGTTCAGGAGAGAGGTGGAAACCCTCTGCGTGTACTGATCATAAACGGTGTTGATAAGGTCGAACACCTTGGTCACCCTCTGCCCGGAGAGCGCCGATATGGAGATGATGGGGGCGAAATCCAGGTATTTGAGGCTGTCTTTGACGTGCTGTACGTGTGTGCCGATCGTGGCGTTGTCCTTTTCGATCAGGTCCCACTTGTTGAGTATGAGTATACAGGCAACGCCTCTCTCATAGGCCAGGCCGGCTATCTTTGTGTCCTGATCGGTAACGCCCTCCTGCGCGTCTATCATCATGAGGGCTATATCGCATCGACTCAGCGTCTTTATCGCCTCTATCACGCTGTATTTCTCCAGTTGGAGGCTGACCTTGCTCTTCTTTCGTATCCCGGCGGTGTCTATCAACAGATACTTCCTCTCATTGAGGTCAAATGAGGTATCTATGGCATCCCTTGTCGTCCCCGGGGTGGGATTGACGATCGTACGTTCATAACCGAGGATTTTATTAATAAGAGAAGATTTTCCGACATTGGGTTTCCCAATGACGGCTATCCGTATCCGCTCCTCTTTCTCTTCTTCATCGGGGGTTTCCGGAAGGTGCTCCACGACGTCGTCCAGCAGATCACCTACGCCCAGACCGTGCTGAGCGGAGATGGAATAGAGCCGGTCGATGCCCAGACGGTAGAAATCAAAGGTCAGCTCTTCCTTCCGGGGATTGTCGACCTTATTGACGGTGTAAAAAACGGCCTTTTTCGTTTTCCGGAGGACTTGTGTGATCTCGATATCCGCGGGGGTAAGACCTTCCCGTCCGTCCAGGAGGAAGATGATGGCATCGGCCTCCTCGATTGCCAGGTTTGTCTGCTCGCGCATCTGCACGAGCATCCGTTCGCTGGTGACGGGTTCAAATCCCCCTGTATCGATAATCATGAAGGTCTTGCCGTTCCAGAGGGAATCGGCGTAATTCCGGTCCCGTGTGGCGCCCGGCTGGTCGATGACGATGACTCTCTTCGTTTCGGACAACCGATTAAACAGGGTTGATTTTCCGACATTCGGCCTGCCGATAATTGCTACTATGGGTTTCATCTATGTCCATCCTCTACTCATTCGGATATCCGAATTCACCAAGCATTCTCGAATCCTGCGCCCAGTCCTTCTCAACCCTGACGAACAATTCCAGGTATACTCTGGTGTCAAAGAAACGTTCCATTTCCAACCGTGCTCCGGTTCCGATCCTCTTCAGCATGCCCCCCCTCTTGCCGATGATGATCCCCTTCTGTGAGTCCTTTTCCACATGTATCGTTGCCAGTATGCGCAGCAGACCCTTCTCCGAATCTTCCTTGAAGGAGTCGATTACGACGGCGGTCGAGTAGGGGACCTCTTTGTGGGTGAGAAGGGTTATTCGCTCCCGGATCATCTCAGCCGCGAGGAAGCGTTCGGGACGATCCGTTATCATGTCGTCCGGGAAATAGTGCGGCCCTTCCGGCAGGATATTTTCGATGACCTCCAGGAGACGGTCGACGTTGAACCCCTTCAAGGCGGAGATGGGAACGATCTCTTCGAAGGGGTGGAGACGCCTCACCTCGTCAATCAGGATCAGCAGTTTTTCCTTGCCGATTAGATCGATCTTGTTGATCACCAGGACGACCGGTATCGGTATGTCCTTGAGCGATCTGAGGATAAAGGTATCGTCCCTCCCGATCGGTGCCCCGGCATCGGTGAGCAGGAGTAGCATGTTCACATCGTTGAAGACGCTCATCGCGGTCGATACCATCTGGCGGCCCAGCGATGTTTTCGCCTTGTGTATCCCGGGGGTGTCCAGGAAGATAAACTGCCCTGCCTCGGTAGTCTTGATCCCCATGATCCTGTTTCTGGTCGTCTGAGGCTTATGGGTGCTGATCGCTATCTTTTCACCCACCACGAGATTCATGAGCGTGGATTTTCCCGCGTTCGGTTTCCCTATAATTCCTATAAAACCTGATTTAAACAAAGAGAACTCCTTATCTATCACTCTTGTTTCTTCGACTGATCTGCCATTATCTGCTGTAAATTCGCAAGCGATTTTAGATTAGAAGAACCATCTATCGCCTTGA